>JACCTQ010000286.1 GCA_013812265.1 Actinomycetota bacterium | reverse complement strand
CGCGCAGGCGGAGGCCGCCCGGCTCGGGCATGAACGGCGCTACGTCCGCCGGATCGAGGACGTCGCAATCGAGCGCCACGTAGGCACCCTCGGCGCCGGACAGCGCGTTCTCGAGAGCATGCTCGCCCGTGTGAATCCCGCTCGCGGCAATGTAGTCGACCTCGGGAGGATCGAGCGCGCGTGCCCCGACGAGCGCGACGTCCTCCGCCTGGACAGTCCCTCCGTCGATCAGCATCCGCAGCGGCATGCCCCAGGGATTGCCCGACGGAGACGTTTGCGGCGTGTTCAGATCGCCGTGCGCGTCGAGCCACACGAGGGCGAGGCGGCCGTGCCGAGCCGACAGCGCCTCCACCGCGCCGATGTGAGCGCAACAGCACCCGCCGAGAACGAGCGGGTGATCGGGCAGGTCCAGGGCGAGCGCGAGCGACTGCTCGGCGAGCGTGTTCTCCTCGATCACTCCGCATTCAGGGTAGGGAAGCGGCAGGAACGCGGCCTCGGCCATCGCCTCCCCGCCCGAGCCCCAGGCCCGCGGGACGCGTACGAGCCCTGCGCGGAACTCCTCGCCGCAAGAGTGGCACTGGTAATCGCCGCCCAGTGCCACCGCCGTGAAGGTCTGGCACCGAGGGCACTTCGCTCGCAGGCGGGACATCAGTCTCGCCGCACGACGCGCATCCCCGCGCACTCGTAGAGACGCCCTGCGCTGGTGGTGTTCTCGGCGTCGAGCCCCGGCCGCACGCTCGTCCGTAGCTCGAGGCCGGTCACAACGCCTCTTTTACCAGTTGGTCGAGCACGTCCGGGAGGCGGGCGAGATCCGTGAGCTCTCGCGTCGGCTCGGGATCGGCTCGCTCGTGCAAACGGTTGATCCAGATGCAGCTCAGGCCGAGCGACCGTGCGGGCGCGATGTCGTGGAAGAGGCTCGCCGCCACGTGTACGTGCGCCTCCTTGGCCGCCCCTGATTCAGCGTAGAACCGGTCCCAGTGCCCGTGCGCCGGCTTGTACGAGCCGACGTCCTCGGCCACGACCGTGATGTCGATCGGGACGCCGATCTGCTCCTCGGAAGCGGCGATCAAGTCCCGGTCCGAGTTCGACAGGATCGCGAGTCTCCAGCCGCGCCGGCGCGCTTCCGACAGCGCCCGCGGCACCTCCGGGAAGACGGGCCAGCTCGGCAGCGAGCTGGCGAGGGCTCCTTCCTCGCCCGGACTTATCGAGGCGCCCTCGTCGACTGCCAGGCGAGCGAGAGCGCCCGTCAGCACCTCCCGGTAGGTGCGGTGTGTACCAGCCTCGAGCTCCGGCTCGATCTCGTGGTAGCGCGCCAGGAGCCTCGGCGCGCGCTCCGGGCCGAACAGGCGCGCCAGCTCCCGCGTGATGCCGGCATTCCAGTCGACCAGTGTTCCGTAGCAGTCGAACGTCGCCCAGCGGTCGGCCATTCGATCAGCTTAGATTCGCGCCGTGGCCACCGTCGACCTTAGGTCCAGGGTGCGCGAGATTCCCGATTACCCCTCGAAGGGAGTGGTCTACCGCGACGTCTCGCCGCTCCTCGCCGATCCGGCCAGCCGGGCGCTCAGTCCTCAAAGCGCGCGACGACGATCGACGCATTATGGCCGCCGAAGCCGAAGGAATTGGAGACCGCGACCCGCACGTCGGCTTTGCGCGCCTCGTTGGGGACGTAGTCGAGGTCGCAGTCAGGATCCTGCACGTCGTAGTTGATCGTCGGCGGGACGATGCCGTCGCGGACGCTCAAGACGGTGAAGATCGCCTCCACGGCGCCGGCGGCGCCGAAGCAGTGCCCCGTCGCGCCTTTGGTCGACGAGATCGCCGTGCGGCGGGCGTTCTCCTCGCCGAGGGCCTTCTTGATCACCCGCGTCTCGCTCGCGTCGCCGAGGGGCGTGGACGTCGCGTGCGCGTTCACGTACGCGACCTCGCTCGGATCGATGCCGGCGTCGGCGAATGCCATCCGCATGGAACGGGCCGGGTTCTCGCCCGTCGGGTCGGGCTCGGTCATATGTGCCGCGTCGGACGAGAGCCCGTAACCGACCAGCTCGGCGATGATGTGCGCTCCGCGCGCCCTCGCGTGCTCGAGCTCCTCGAGGACGAGGATCGCGCCGGCTTCCCCCATGACGAGCCCGTCACGTGCCGCGTCGAATGGTCGGGACGCCCGCTTCGGATCGTCGTTGCGCCGTGAGAGAGCGCGCATCGAGTCGAAGCCGGCAATCCCCACAGGCGTGATGGGCGCTTCGGTCCCGCCCACGAACATGACGTCGGCGCGTTCGAGACGGATCGCGTCCAGGCCATCTCCGATAGCCATGTTGGAGGCGGCGCAGGCCGTGCACTGTGAGGTCAAGGGCCCCCTCGTGCCGAGCTCGATCGAGACCCAGCCCGCACCCATGTTGGGAATGATGGACGGAATCGAGAAGGGGCTGACCCGATCGGGCCCGCGGGTCTTCAGCACGTCGTAACAGTCCTGGAACGACTTCAGCCCCCCGATGCCGGTTGCGACCGAAGCCCCCATGCGCTCCGGGGACCCGCTTACGTCCAAGCCCGAGCTGGCCTCTGCCTGCCGCGCGGCTGCCAGGATCATCTGCGCGAAGCGATCCATGCGGCGGGCCTGCTTGCGCTCGACCCACTGCGCGGGGTCGAACTCCTTGAGCTCGCACGCGAAGTGGACTCCGTAGTCCGAATGGTCGAACGCGGTGATCTCGGCCGCGCCCGACTCCCCCGCGAGCAGGTGTTTCCAGGTCGTTTCAACATCGTTTCCGAGCGGGGTCACACAGCCGAGGCCGGTGATGACTACACGTCGTCTCCCGTTCGCGCTCATCGCCGCCCGGTTACATCCCCAGGCCGCCGTCCACCATGAGCACCTCGCCCGTGATGAACGATGCCTCGTCCGAGCACAGAAACCGAACCGCGGCTGCGATCTCGTCCGGCTCGCCGAGGCGTCCCAGCGGCGTGTTCGTCAACATCGCGTTGGTCGCCTCCTCGGGGAGAACCTCCGTCAGGCGCGTCTTCACGTAGCCCGGCGCGATTGCGTTCGCGCGGACGCCCCGGCTCCCGAGCTCGCGGGCGAGCGACTTCGTCAACCCGATGATTCCCGCCTTCGAGGCCGCGTAGTTGACCTGTCCGGGGTTCCCCCGGAGCGCGACGATGCTCGTCACGTTGACGATCGCTCCGCTGCGCCGCCGCAGCATTCCCCTCGCCGCCGCCCGGCAGGTGTAGAAGGCTCCGCTCAGGTTCGTGCCCAGTACGACGTCCCAGTCCTCGTCGCTCATGCGGGCGAGCAGAGTGTCGCGTGTGAGCCCGGCGTTGTTGACGAGGATGTCCAGATCTCCCGCGCCTTCGACGAGCGCGCGTGCTTCACCCGCGTCCGATACGTCGGCTCGCACAGCCCGGCCTCCTGCCTCGCTGGCCACGGCTTCGGCCTCGTCGGCTCCGGAGCGGTAGGACACGATCACCGACGCGCCGCCGCGGGCCAGCTCCAACGCGATCGCCCGGCCGATTCCGCGCGAGCCGCCGGTAACGAGCGCGGTCTTGCCCTCCAGCGAGCAGAAAGAAGTCGCGTTGCTCATCGCCTACCGCTTCACCGTCGTGCGAGCGAAGCGAGGCTCCAACACTTCACAGGGTCTCCTCGAGCTTCTTCAGGCTGGCCAGATCTCCGACCGCGATCGTCTTGACGTTGCGGTCGATCCGCTTCACGAGACCCGACAGAACGTCGCCCGGGCCGACTTCCACGAACGTCCGCACACCCTCTCGTATGAGCTCGCGAGCCGCCTGCGTGAATCGCACGGGCGCGGTCAACTGGTCGACGAGGAGCGCCCGGAAGCGCTGCGCGGGCTCGATCCTCGCCGTGACGGTCGACATGAAGGGGGCGACGGGATCAGAGAAGCGCACGCGTTCCACTGCAGGCTTCAGCCGGTCGGCGGCGCGAGCGACGAGCGGGCTGTGAAACGCCCCGGACACCTTGAGCTTCATCGTCCGCCGGGCGCCCTCGCGCTCGGCCTCGGCGCAGCATTGGTCAACCGCGCCATGCTCTCCCGAGATCACGATCTGTCCCGGGCAGTTGTAATTTGCCGGCCAGACGCCGAGGATCTTGCGGCAAAGTTGCTCGACCACCTCGTCCTGCAGGCCGAGGATTGCCGCCATGGAGCCGGGATGCTGGCGGGCGGCCTCGGCCATGGCCAGGCCTCGCTCGCGAACGAGTGCGACCGTGTCCTTGACCTTTACCGCCGACGCGGCCGCAAGCGCTGCGAACTCTCCCACCGAGTGCCCGACGACGTAGTCGGCCTTGATACCGCGTTGCTTGAGAGCGGCGAGGATGGCGAGACTTGTCGCGACGAGCGCCGGTTGCTGCACCTCGGTCTCCACGAGTTCCTCGAGCGGAGCCTCGAAGCAGAGCTTGGCGAGGTCGAGTCCCGACGCCTCGCTCGCCTCGCGGTAGACGTCCATCGCCTCGGGAACCGCCTCGGCGATCTCCCGGCCCATCCCTGTGGTCAGCGACCCTTGCCCGGGAAAGCAAAACGCAATCTTTTCCTTCATGGCCAGAGACTTCTTTCCTCAGCCTATTCTCTCTGGCGCTTGCTGCGGTTTTCCACCAAGCGCACTCCATTCGATTAGCGCCGATCCCCAGGTGAGTCCCGCGCCCATTCCCGTCATGAGCACGAGGCTTCCCGGCTCCAGACGACCCTCCGCGGCCGCGTCGGCCAGCGCCAGCGGGATAGAGCCTGAGGAGGTGTTCCCATAACGGTCAACGTTAACGACAACGCGATCTCGAGGGACGCCGAGTTTCTTCGCCGCGTGATCGATGATCCGGACGTTGGCCTGGTGCGGGATGTAGACGTCTACGTCCTCCACGGACCGTCCGCATTCCGCCAACACCTTCTCGGCCGAAGAGACGAGGACGCGCGTTGCGAACTTGAAGACCTCCCTGCCGTCCATCCGCACGAAGTGCTGCTCCTGCGCCACAGTCTCGGCGGAGGCCGGCAGGCGCGAGCCTCCCGCGGGCAGCGTGAGGTGCTTCCCGCCGGCACCGTCTGCTCCCAGCTCGAAGCCGAGGAAGCCGCCGTGGTCCACACGCTCCAGCACCACTGCGCCCGCACCGTCCCCGAAGAGGACGCAGGTTGCGCGATCGCGCCAGTCGATGATTTTCGAAAGGATGTCCCCTCCGACGACGAGCGCGCGCTCCGAGAGACCGGACGCAACCATGGCATATGCCTGCGCGATCGCGTACATGAATCCCGTGCAACCTGCGAGCAAGTCGTAGGCGGCCGCGTCTCTCGCCCCGAGCATGTCGGCGAGCAGCGCGCTCGTGGTCGGGAACATCGCGTCGGGGGTCACGGTCGCGACGACGATGTAGTCGACTGCGTCGGCGGGTACGCCGGCCTGCTCCAGCGCCTGCTGGGCGGCGGGCAGGGCGAGGTCCGTCATGGCCTGATCCGGAGCTGCGATCCGCCGCTCGCGAATGCCCGTGCGCTCGACGATCCACTCGTCGGTCGTGTCGACTATCGTCGCCAGCTCGCTGTTCGTGAGGACGCGCTCCGGCGCATACGCCCCGATGCCCGTGATCGCGATGCGGACCCCGTTGCCGGCGGTACCGATCACCGCTCGACCGCGAACGTCAGCAGCCCCCTGGCCACTAGTGACCCGCGCACCTTCGCGGTGGCCCGGCCACGCCCGATGGGACCGCGCACCCGCTCCAACGAGCACGCCAGCTCGAGCTCGTCACCGGGCTCCACCACCCGTTTGAAGCGGCAATCGTCGATGCCGGCGAAGAAAGCGAGGCGGCCACGGTTCTCTTCTTCGGCGAGGACGGCGATAGCGCCCGTCTGCGCCATCGCCTCCACAATGAGCACGCCGGGCATAACCGGTCGGCCGGGAAAATGGCCGGCCAGGTACCACTCGTCCTGGCGCACCGTCTTCCGGGCGAGCACATGCCGGCCGGGCTCGAGCTCGAGCACCTCGTCGATCAGGACGAACGGATCGCGGTGAGGCAGGATGGCCTCGATGCCAGCCCGGCCGAAGGGCGGGCGGGGACCTTTTGCGCCGTGCGCAAAAGCTCTATCGGAAGGCAAAGTGGCTTGACTCGCTGTTTCTGCTGGGGTCTAGGGGCCCGAGGGTGCGTAGTGTAGTGCTCTGGGTTCGGGTCACCGGCTCGGGGCCGTGCTTTTCTACTCCGTAGCGCTAGGGGGCTCGACGATCCGTCGTCGCGCCGAGGAGCGTGGCCGGCGCCGCTGGCATTTGGGATCGATCATCTAGGGATCGCGACCCGAAGCGACTGGCCGACGTTCCCGACCGCATCTTCGACACGGATCTGGAGGGACCCGCGACCCGCGAGCCGAGGCAGGAGGAAGTGGCCTGCCCGCTCAACTTTCAGCGTGACCCGCGCCGGGCCGCGGACGGCCGTGACGGCCGCAGGCTCGTCGACCGAGAACCGGAGGCCGCCCAGCCATCGCAGTCGTGGCGCGGTGGTGTCGGACTGGAAGAGCACCGTCTGAGACACCGTGGCCGCAGCATCCGAGACAGTCACCGTAGCCTGGTAGCGGCCATCGAGGAGACGTCCACCGCTCTTCGCCCCGTCCCAGCTCACGCCCTGCGCCCCGGTCCCGAGCTCACCCGAGAAGAGAGTCGTGACCGAGGCGCCTGCCTTCAGCACGCGAATCTTGACCATCGCGGGACCGAGCAGCTCGAAACGGAGCCGGACGCGATCGAAACGGCCGTCGCCGTTCGGCGAGAAGACGGGCGGAACGGCGGCGAGCGCGCGAAGCAGCCGGCTGATGACAAGCGTGGCACTTGCGGACAGCTGCTTGCCGTCATCCGACGCCGCGTTCAGCACCAGCTTGTACGTCCCATCGGGAAAGGAGTCCGCAGTCAGCCTGAAGGAGCGAGCGCCCGCCTCCCGGCGCTCGCTGAAGAGCGTGGCCACGGTCGCTCCCGTCGCATCCACGAGGGTCGCCGTCACAAGGGCAGGTAGGCCGAGCGTGTAGCTGACGCTCGTCGTGTCCTGTACGCCGTCACCGTTGGGCGTAACCGTCGCCGGCAAGACCTTCACGTCACCGATGAGCGCCGGCGGCTGCGTCGGTGGAGGGGGCGGAGCTGTGGTCTTGCCACCACCGATCTTCCCCGCCGCCGGTCGCACCGCAACACCTGCCTCGATGGTGTACGAGTACGACTTGCGCGCCGCCTTCCTCGCGTCCCAGGTCCAGTTGACCGAGCTCGAGCTGCCCGAGCCACGAGCGACCACCGCGCCGGCCGAGTCCCTGACGGTCACGGTCCAGGGGATCGCGGCCGACAATCGCGCCGTGAAGCGGATTCTCTGTCCGACCGAACCCGCCGCCGCGGGCGCGTACAATTTGGGCAGCCCGGCCACAGAGACGCTCCCGCCGAGCGCGTTGAGCTTCCGGTAGAGAGCATCGCCGGGGCAGCTCGTGAAACCGGTGTCGCGATGAGCCGAGATCGTTCGCAGAAAGACGGGTGCCCCCGTCGGAAAACGCGGGTTGCCTCCGGAAGACCACGTGAGCGTCGACCCCGGGTCCACATGAGCGACGTCCAGCCGCCACGAAAGCAGCTGCACGAGACTCGCCGCAGCCTTCGGCGAGATCGCGGACGACCCGTAGTTCCCGATCAGCGAGACGCCGACGGATCCCGTGTTGAAACCCTCGGCGTGCGCTCCAATAACGTTGCGGGTCGACCCGCCCTTACGGCCCTCGAAGACCTGGCCGTACTTGTCGACGAGAAAGTTGTAGCCGATGTCGTTCCACCCGTTGCCCTGCACGTGGTAGAGCTGGATGCCACGCACGATCGCAGCCGACTGCGCGGGCGTGTAGCTGTTCGAGCCGGCCGTGTGGTGGACGAGCGCGAAGCGGAGCGAGCGAGCGTACGAGGGTGCCGCACGCTGAATGCGCTCGTTCGCGCTCCAATTGAGGCGACGAAGGATCGGCGGAGAGCTGGCGAGAGAGGTCGTGCGCAGCGGGACGCGCTCCTCGGGGCTCCAGACGAAGTACGCCCTCAGCCGGCGCACGCGGCCCGACAAGCGGTACTTGATGGCGTTGGACGTGCCGGTCCAGTGTGGGTTCCCGATTCGCCAGCCGGATCGACGGACGAGCTCCCGGCTACCGGAATCGGGTCGGTCTTCGGCCTCCGGCGCCGCAGCCCGCCAGGCGCTCCAGCGACCGCTCGCCGAGCGCGTCCGGAACTGGACCGTCCCGGCGCCCTGCCAGTGCAGCCCGACCAGGTTGAACCTATCTGGCGCGCGTGTCGCCGAGATCGTCCTCCCGGCCGACAGCGGAACGTCGCGCGAGACGAGGGTCGGCTCACCCCCCGAAGCGAGCGGCGGAAGCACGAGAGCTGCGAGCAGAGCGAAGAGAAGAAGCTTCATGTCCTCGAGAAGCGGCCGTTCGAGCCGATGCTACGCGGTTCGCGGCCTTTTGACAGGATCCTTGCAATTGGCGAAAGAGCCGGCTTGTGGGGAGGTTCCGCGCCCACTCGACCCCTTTGCTCTGATCGGTGTCTCGCGGGGAAGGGAGCGTGCCTGCCGCGTTCCCTCGTCTCGTCGCGTCCCCGCTCGGGGAGTCGAGCTTGACCAGCGAGCTGCGACGGGATCCGTTGAGCGGCCGCACGGTTGTAATCGCCCCGGGCCGCGCTCGGCGGCCGGGGGCGGTTCGGCCTCGCATCGAGACGCCGACGCAGGAGGAGCTCGACACCTGCCCGTTCTGCGCCGGCCGCGAGCACATGACGCCGCCCGAGACCCTGCGGTTACCCGAGCACGGAGCCGGAGGCTGGCAGGTCCGGGTCGTGCCCAACCTGTACCCGGCGTTCGAGCGGCAGGAGGTCGCCATTCACTCGCCGCGGCATGTCCGGTCGTTCGCCGAGCTCGGCGACGGCGAAGTGGAGCTCGTCGCCGAGGCCTGGCGCGTGCGTGCCCGAGCTGCCCGCGACGAGGGCTTCCCGTACGTCCACGCGGCCATCAACGAGGGCCGGCTCGCAGGGGCAAGCCTCGCGCACTCGCACTCGCAGCTCGTTTGGCTACGGGATGAGCCACCGGCCGTGATCCAGGAGGGGGATGCAGAGGCGGCCGTCTGCGAGATGCTGAAGCAGATCCAGCATCAGTCCGGTCCGGCCGAGTTCGAGGTGCAGCGAGCCCGAGACGTGTTGGCCTTCTGCCCGCCGGCAGGTCGAGTCCCGTACGAGGTGCTCATCACCAACCCGGGCGCCAAGGAGGGCGACGCCTACGAGTCGGAGGGCTTACGGCTCGGTCTCATCGTTCTCCGCGACGTCGTCCGTCGTCTGCGCGCCGTGGAAGGTCCGGTTCCGTGGAACGCGTGGGTTCACGCCGGCAACCACCTCCACATCGAGCTGGTGCCAAGGCTCACCGTCTTCGCCGGTGTAGAGCTTGGGGCCGGGATCTACGTCAACACGCTCGCGCCGGAAGAAGCGGCCGCGAGACTGCGGAACGCTCCTACGTAGCGTCCTCGCGGCCGGCGGTATCCCGGGCGGAACCCTCCGTCGGCGCTTCGCCACTCGAGTCGTCATCCTCCGACTCGACGACCGGCGCGAGCGTCGAGACCTGCTCGTCGCCGCGCAAGCGCATCACGATCACGCCCTGCGTCGCCCGGCCCGCGCGGCGGATCCCGTCCACCGGCATGCGGATAACCGTGCCGGCGTTGGAGATCAGCATGACCTGGTAGCCGTCGCGGACGACGCGTGCTCCCGCGAGCTGACCCTTCGCCTCCGTCAACTGGACGGTCTTGACGCCGAGCCCGCCGCGCCCCGTGAGCCGGTACTCCGTGATCGGCGTCCGCTTGCCATAGCCGTTCTCCGTCACGACGAGCAGATCTGCTTCGTTCGTCGCGATGGCGATCTCGATCACCTCGTCGCCCTCACGCAGGCTCATGCCGCGCACTCCGGCCGTCGCGCGACCCGTTGCGCGCACTCCGCGTTCGTGAAACCGCACCGCCTGGCCCTTGCGCGAGATCATGAGCACGTCGTTGTCGCCGGTGGAGTGGCGTACGCCGATGAGCTCGTCGTCGTCGCGCAGATTGATCGCGATGATTCCGTCGGCCTTCAGAGGCGTGTTGTAGTCGGCGAAACGCGACTTCTTGGCGACGCCCTTCCGGGTCCCGAAGACGAGATAATCAGCGTCCTTGAAGTCACGCGTCTGCACAACCGCTCGAATCTGCTCGTCCTGACGGAAGGGCAGCAGATTGACGATCGCCCGGCCCTTCGACTGCCTGGACCCGAGCGGCAGCTCGTGCACCTTCAACCGGTAGACCTTGCCTACGGAGGTGAAAAAGAGCAGGAAGTCGTGTGTCGAGGCCACGAAGAGGTGCTCGATGTAGTCCTCGTCCTTCAAATCCATGCCCATGACTCCGATCCCGCCGCGGCGCTGCTCGCGGTAAGCGGTGACGGGTAGCCGCTTGATGTAGCCGGACCGCGTGATCGCGATCACCATGTCCTCCTCGGCAATCATGTCCTCGAGCTGCAGCTCGCCTTCGGCAGCCACGATCTCCGTGCGGCGATCGTCTCCGCGTCCATAGATCTCCTTGAGCTCGAGCAGCTCGTCGCGGATGAGCCCGTCGATCCGGGCCTCGTCCCCGAGGATGGCGCGCAGCTCGGCGATCCGCTCCTGCAGATCTGCGTGCTCGTCCTGGATGCGCTTGCGCTCGAGCCCCGTGAGCCGGGCGAGGCGAAGCTCGAGAATCGCCTGGGCCTGCACCTCGGAGAGGTCGAACTGCTGCTGCAGAGCCGCGCGTGCCGTCTCGCTGTCCGGCGCAGCGCGGATGAGAGCGATCACGGCGTCGAGGTTGTCGAGCGCGGTGAGATAGCCCTGGAGAACGTGTGCGCGCTCCTCGGCGCGCCGCAGCTCGTGCTTCGAGCGGCGGGTCACCACCTCTCGCTGAAACTCCAGGTAGTGGCGGATCAGCTCGAGCAGCGAGAGCGTCTTCGGAACGCCGTCCACCAGCGCCACGGCGTTGTAGCCGAAGGAACTCTGGAGAGGCGTGTGCTTGAAGAGCTTGTTCAGCGCCACCTGGGGGATGGCCTCACGCTTGAGCTCGATGTAGATGCGCATGCCCGTCTTGTCGGAGTGGTCCTGGAGCGTGTCATCGGTCATCGGGATCTCCGTGAGCACCTTCGACTCCACGAGATCGGCGATCTTCTCGATCACCCCGCCCTCGCCGCCCTTCCGCACGCCGTACGGCAGCTCCGTGACGATGATCGCGCTCTTTCCGCCGCGCTGCTCTTCCACGTGGGCCCGCGCCCGCATGACGATGCGCCCACGCCCCGACCTGTACGCATCCCGAATACCCGAGCGACCGACGATGATGCCGCCGGTCGGGAAATCCGGTCCCTTGACGTGGCGCGACAGCCGCTCGACGTCCATCGTGGGATCGTCGATCAGGGCGACTATCGCGTCGATGGTCTCTCCGAGATTGTGCGGCGGGATATTCGTCGCCATCCCGACCGCGATTCCGGACGATCCGTTTACGAGCAGGTTCGGGAAGCGCGAGGGAAGAACGACCGGCTCTCGGCGCGACTCGTCGTAGTTCGGCTTGAAGTCGATCGTGTCGGCGTCGATGTCACGAAGCAGCTCCGTGGCAATTCGTGACAGCCGGCACTCGGTGTACCTCATGGCGGCTGCCGGATCGCCGTCCAGCGACCCGAAGTTCCCCTGTCCGTCGACAAGCGGATAGCGCATCGAGAACGGTTGGGCCAGCCGTACCAGCGTGTCGTAGATGGCGCTGTCGCCGTGAGGGTGGTAGGAACCCATCACGTCGCCGA
Source organism: Actinomycetota bacterium (assembly GCA_013812265.1). Lineage (GTDB taxonomy): Bacteria > Actinomycetota > Thermoleophilia > Gaiellales > Gaiellaceae > JACCTQ01. Next base: position 18,673 of record JACCTQ010000286.1, on the reverse strand, counting down.
CGACGCGCGCGGATTTCTTGTACGGCCGGTTCGGCTGCATACCGGCTTCGTTCATGCCGAACAGCACCCGCCGGTGAACCGGCTTCAGCCCGTCGCGAACATCCGGCAGAGCGCGGCTGACGATGACGCTCATCGCGTAATCGAGGAAGCTGGAGCGCATCTCCTGCTCCAGCTCGCGCGACTCGATTCGCCCGCCAGCCAGAGGGTCGGGGCCAAGCTCAGACATCAAGGAACCTGACGTCCTGCGCGTTCTGCTCGATGAACTCGCGGCGAGGCTCCACCTGATCGCCCATGAGGCGCGAGAACCAAAGGTCTGCCGCCGAGGCATCCTCCACGTCCACCCGCACGAGCACTCGGCGCTGGGGGTCCATGGTGGTGTCCCAGAGCTGTCCGTGGTTCATCTCGCCGAGGCCCTTGAAGCGGGAGATCTGGAGCCCTTCCTTCGCCAGCTCCAGCGCGCGGTCGCGTAGCCCCTCGAACGTCAAGGCGTGCCCGCGCTTCTTACCCAGCGCGAGGTCGAACGGCGGCAACCCGCCGGCGACTTCTCCGAGCCGCGCGTAGGTCTTGCGTAGGTTGGCATAGATCGGCGAGGTGAGCAGCTCGCGAGGGACGCTGATGTTCTGCGCCGTGCTCGTCTCGACCTCGATGACCTGCACGCGCACCTCGTCGTCGTCCGTGGAGACGACCGAGAGCGCGTAGCCGTTGTACCGCTCCCCCGCAAGCACGGCCGCTACCTCCTTCGGCGAGGTGGCCTCCGTCTCCACGAGCCGGTGCGTGATTACGAAGTCCGCGGGATGAGCGCCGAAGTCGGATCGCAGGCGCGCCGACCAGCCTTCGAACTCGTGCAGCGCGCGCTGGAAGCGTCCGTAGCGTGCCTCCGTAAGCTTGACGGACTCCCCGTCGCGCGAGGTGACCTGCAGGTCGGGAAAGCGCTCGCGCACGAGCAGGTCCTCGAGCTGGGAATCCTTCTCGAGGTACGTCTCCTGGTTCCCGATCTTCACGAGGTAAAGAGGCGGGACCGCGATATAGATGTGGCCTCGCTCGAACAGCTCGGGCATGTGCCGGTACAGGAACGTCAAGATCAGCGTGCGGATGTGCGCCCCGTCGACGTCCGCGTCCGTCATCACGATCACCCGGTTGTAGCGGAGCTTGGCAAGGTCGAACTCGTCGCCGATGCCGGTCCCGATCACCTGGACGAGCGACTGGATCTCGGTGTTCGAGAGCACCTTGTGGATCCGGTTCTTCTCCGAGTTGATGATCTTTCCCCGCAAGGGCAGGATCGCCTGATTTGACTTGTCGCGCGCCTGCTTCGCTGACCCGCCGGCAGAGTCGCCTTCGACGATGAAGACCTCTGTCAGCTCCGGGTCGCGCAGCTGGCAGTCGGCGAACTTCTTTGCCATGCCTCCGCCAAAAGCACCTTTGCGCCGCGTCAGATCTCGCGCCTTGCGCGCGGCTTGGCGCGCGCGGGCAGCCGAGACAGCCTTCTGGATGATCAGACGGGCGTCGGCAGGGTTCTCCTCCAGGAACTCCGCGAGCTTCGCGTTGACGGTTTGCTCGACGAAGCCGCGGACCCAGGGGTTCCCGAGCTTCGCCTTCGTCTGCCCCTCGAACTGCGGCTCACGCAGCTTCACCGAGATAACCGTGGCGAGACCCTCCCGAACGTCCTCGCCCTCGAGATTGTCCTCCTTCTCCTTGAGCAGACTCTTGGACCGCGCGTAGTCGTTCAGTGTTCGCGTCAGTGCGCTCTTGAATCCGGAGAGGTGCGCGCCGCCCTCCCCGGTGTTGATGTTGTTGGCGAACGTGAAGACGGATTCGACGTACTTCGTGTTCCACTGCATCGCGATCTCGACCTGGCCCTCGCTGTTCGAGCCCTCGAAGTAGACGATGTGCTTGTGCACGGTGTCCTTGTTCTCGTTCACATGGGCGACGAAGTCGCGGATGCCGCCCTCGTAGTGGAACTCCGCCTGCTCACCTCCTGCACGCTCGTCGGTGAGGACGATGCGCAATCCACGGGTGAGGAACGCGGTTTCGCGGAGCCGCTGGGTCAAGGTCTCGATCGACCACTCGAATTCGTCCTCGTCGAAGATCTCGAGATCGGGAAGGAAGGAGATCGTCGTCCCCGTCTCCTTCGTCGTTCCGAGCTCTTCCATGTCACCGGTCGGCGCGCCGCGGGCGAACTCTTGCCGGTAGATCTTGCCGTCGCGCCTCACCTCTGCGACCAGCCACTCGGACAGCGCGTTCACCACGGACACGCCGACACCATGGAGACCACCTGACACCTTGTAGCCCTCGCCGCCGAACTTTCCACCGGCATGAAGTTTTGTGAGCACGACCGTGAGAGCCGGCAGGCCCTGATCCGGCATGATGTCCACGGGAATGCCCGACCCGAAGTCACGGACTGTGACGGAATTGTCGGGATGCAGCGTTACCTCGACTCGCTCGTTCCTGTCGGCGAGCGCCTCGTCGACGGAGTTGTCCACGACCTCGTAGATCAGGTGATGGAGCCCGCGCGAGCCCGTGGACCCGATGTACATGCCTGGGCGCAGCCGAACGGGCTCGAGGCCCTCGAGTACGGTGATGTCCTTCGCGGTGTAGGTGCTTTCGGCCATTAAAAATACCTGCAATTTCCCCAATTGCAGGCTCCCGACATGGTATCAGACCGGCCGGTCGTACGGCGCGCGCGCCAGGCTCGCCGCGGCAGCCCGTGCCACCGCGTCGCGAAGACGCTCCGACGTCACGCCGGCGGCGATCGCTCGGCCCGCCGCCAGCTCCTTCGGGCCTACACTCAGAGGCTCGCGATGGGCGCGGGTGCCGTCCGTACCGGTCGCCTCGGGGAGACGCCCGGGCGCGAACACGATCCGCGGCACGGTTGCCTCCGGCGCCACCGCGACGAGCCGGTCTCGCACGGTGTGCTGGAGCTGGGTGAGCTCGAACGCCCAGGTCGACGAGCTCGTGGCGACGTGCAGCGTGCCGTCGCGGGCGAGTCGAGCAGGCCAGGCGTTTCGCGCGATCTCTTCACCGACGGAGCTGGGCCAGGCAGCGACGATCTCCGCCATGCCGAGCTGGGGCCCGAAGCGGCCGAGCTCCCGGCGCACGTGCTCGCCGATCCGCTCCGGGATCATGCCGTCCTCGCGTGCCCTGGAGACACCTCGATCACCTGCGCCGGCTCGCCGGGGAGCGCAGAGGCCGCCGTGGCCGTGATGAGCGTCTGGCCCTGCCCGGGCACGCTCTCGGCAAGCGTTCGCCGCCGGGCGGCATCCAGCTCCGAGAGGACGTCGTCAAGGAGGAGCAGGGGCGGGACACCGCTCCGTTCTGCGACCAACTCGGCCTCGGCCAGCAGTAGCGAGAGGACGGCCAGGCGCTGCTCACCCTGTGAGCCGAAGAGTCGCAGATCGCGGTTGGCCGAGACGATCGCCACGTCGTGCACGTGTGGACCCAGCCCGGTGAAGCCACGCTCGATGTCCCGTTCCAGCCGCGCCTCGAGCGACTCGCGGCTTGGTGGCTCGCCCTCATAGCGAAGCCTCGCGTCCGCCAACCCCAGCGCTTCGGCCCTCGTCCCGAAGCCGGGCTCGAGTAGCGTGAGCACGTCCCGGCGGGCAGCGTAGAGCTGGCTCCCGAGGTCCGCGACGTTCTCCGTCCAGGGCGCGATCGCGTCTCGCGAGGATAGGCCCGCTCCGGTCCGCCGGAGGGCTGCGTTTCGCTGCGCCAGCGCGGATGCGTAGGCGGCGGGAAGCCCCGCCCTCGGGCGGGCGATGCGGCCGAGAGTGCGATCGAAGTACGCGCGCCGCACCGCGGGGCCTCCTTTTACAACCGCCAGGCGATCGGGCGTGAAGACGAGCGTGGAAAGCCTGCTTCGCAGCTGTTCGGCTGCGGGCAGGACCGCGCCGTTCAGCGAGGCGCGCTTGCCCTCGCGCAACCGCAGTGTGATCGTGGACTCGACTGGAAGGCCGCCACGCTCGCCGCGTACCACGACCCTGCTCGCAGCCGTTCCGAAGCGAATCAGCTCGGAGTCGCTGCGCGTCCGCGGCGAGAAACCCTGCGAGCCGACGTGTATGGCTTCGAGCAGATTCGTCTTACCTGCCCCGTTCGCCCCTACCGCGAGCACGATGCCCGGCTCGAGCTCGACGTCAAGCTGCTCGTAGGAGCGGAAGTTCCTGAGCGAAAGCGCTCGAACGATCAGCCGGATCTAGATGGTTGATCGGATATTGCCGCGCCACCATCCGCCCCGGGGGAATTTCCGCTCGGTCATCGAGTGCTAGCCGGCTAGACGAATCGGCATGATCAAGTATGAGAAGTTGCCGGCTGCAGACTGGATGAGGCCGGGCCTCAGAGGGCTGATCAGTCTCAGTCTCAGCTCGTCGTCGTCGAGCGACTCGATGCCGTCCCGGAGAAACTCCGCGTTGAAGCCGATCTCGAGTGGCTCGCCGGTGAAGCTGACCGGCAACGACTCGCGAGCTTCGCCGACGTCGTGCGTTTGCGCCGAGACGGTTAGCTCGCCCTCGGCGAAGCGGAGCCGCAACGGTGAGTTCCGTTGGGCGAGTACGGCTGTCCGGCGAACGACTTCGAGCAGCTCGCCCCGCGGAAGTGTTAGCTCGTGCTCGAACGTCTCGGGCAGCAGCTGTTTGTAGTTGGGGAACTGACCGTCGATACGGCGCGTCGTCAACCAGATGTCGTTGGCCGCGAAGAGCACTTGGTTCTCGTGGATCCCGATCTCCACCGTGTCCGCACCCTGCGCGATGCGCGCGAGTTCGGTGAGGGAGCGAGCCGGCACGATGGCTTCCAGGTCAGGTGTAGACCCGCCCAGGACGGTCTCCTGCACCGAGAGGCGGTACGAGTCCGTGGCGGCCATGATGAGCTTATCGCCCTCGAAACGCATGAGCACACCGGTCAGAACAGGCCGCGACTCGTCGCGTGACGCCGCGCGTCCGACCCGAGCGGCTGTCTCGAGCAGGGCGTGGCCGTCGACACCGAACGTTTGCGTACCCTCAACGGAGGGCAGCCTGGGGAAGTCCTCGGGATTATAGCTGTTCAGTTGGTAGCTCGCCGAGCCGCAGGAGATGCGCACCACGCTCTCCTCGGCGCCGCTTTCGATCCTCACCTCGTCATCCGGCAGAAGTCGCGTCAGCTCGACGAGGAGCTTGCCTGGGACGACAACCGCGCCGTCCCCTTCGGCTCGAGCTTCGAGCTGTGCCCGCAACGACACCTCCATGTCGGTCGCGGCGAGCGTCACGCGGCCGCTTTCCGCGCGCAGCAGAACGCCCGACAGAATCTGAACAGCGGTCCTGGTGGAGACCGCACGAGACACGAGTCCCAGGCGCTGGGCGAGCTCGTCTCGCGAGCAAGAGATGTTGACCGCGCTACCGCTTGCTGCTTCTACTTGAACCATCTAAGAAATTCCTTCGTTGTAGTCATAGGGAGTGTGGACGACGGGGAAGACGGCACCAACACGGCTCCCCACGAGGGGTTGGGCTGTGGGCGCCGGCTGGGGAGAAAACCACGCGATCCACAGGCCCCCGGGTGGCAGACGAGACAATCCACAGTTTCAGCGCGCTTGTTTGATACGTGCGGTGAGTTCTTGCACAAGGTTCCACACAGTCCGGTCTTCGCGTAGAAGGCGGGCGATCTTGGACGTGGCGTGGATGACGGTGGTGTGGTCCCGCCCGCCGAACTCTTTACCGATCCTCGGGAGAGACGAGTCGGTGAGCTCCCGGGAGAGGTACATCGCGACCTGTCTCGGGTAGACGATGTTCTGCGACCGCCTGGCGCCGCACAACTCGCTGATCGAAAGGCCGAAGCGCTCGGACACCGTGTGTTGAATCCGGTCGATCGAGACTTGGGCCGAATCCCCTTGTGGGAACACATCCTTCAGAATGTCCTGTGCGAGCTCTGCGGTCAGCGGGCGGCCGGTCAGCGAGGCGAAGGCGACCACACGCGTGAGAGCGCCCTCGAGCTCCCGGATGTTGGTGGATATGCGGCTGGCGATAAACGTGAGCACCTGAGGGTCCGGGATGTCGATGCCGTCGGTGTTCACTTTCTTTCGCAGGATGGCGATCCGTGTCTCCAGGTCTGGAGGCTGGATGTCGGTGATCAGCCCCCACTCGAACCTCGAGCGGAGGCGCGCCTCGAGGGTCGCGATCTCGCGCGGCGGCCGATCCGAGGACATGATGATCTGCCGCCCCGCTTCGTGGAGGCTGTTGAAGGTGTGAAAGAACTCCTCTTGGATGCGCTCCTTGTTCTCGAAGAACTGGACATCGTCGATCAAGAGCACGTCGTAGGTGCGGTAACGCTGCTTGAAGCCCTCGATGCGCTTGTCGCGCAACGAGTTGATGAAGTCGTTCATGAACGTCTCGCTCGTGACGTAGCGAACGGACATGTCGTCGGTGTGCTCGGTTACGTACTGCGCGATCGCCTGGAGGAGGTGCGTCTTACCGAGGCCTGTGCCGCCATAGATGAAGAGAGGGTTGTACGCCTGGGCCGGTGCCTCCGCGACGGCGAGCGCGGCCGCATGGGCGAAGCGATTGGACGAGCCGATCACGAACAAGTCGAATGTGTACTTGGGGTTCAGGCCGGAGCTCGGCGCCGTCCCTCCGGTCTTGAGCGGGGCGACGGTGTCCGCCTCGTCCGCTCCCCCCTCGCCGACCGCGATGTGAATGCGGCGCTTTTGACCCGTGGTGTCTCGGACAGCCGCCCGAATCAAGTCGCGAAAGTGCCCTTCGATCCATTCGCGCGTGAAATCGTTCGGCACGCTGATGACGAACGCGTCGTCGGACAGTTCCCGGCCCTTCGCGCCGCTGAACCACGTACGAAACGTGGTCTCGTTGAGCGCCCCCTTGAGCCGTCCGGCGACCTCGTCCCAGAGACCGTCGGCGGTCGTCACGGGAGGATCCGCCACGCTGCCTGCTTTGCTCTTCGCCGCCAACCGAGGGGCGAGCATAGCAGCGTGCTAGCGACTGAACAATGTGAATTTCGCCGCGCCGTTCGTCACGCTAAACAGGCCGTTTTGCAGCACTTCCCCGATCTCCACACAGTTATCCACAACTGTGGGAAACGGCCTCTCGGCCACCTTGTCCGGGACGTCGCTTCCGTTCACGAAAGGCGCAGCAAGCCGCGTGAGATGGCTCTGCGCCTGTGGACAACCAGCCTCCCGAGCGCCTCGTCTATACTTGGCTGCCTCGCGCCGCACGGCGCGGCTTTTTTCGAACGCTCTCTCCTGTGAAGCGGACCTACCAGCCCAATGTACGCCGGCGAAAGCGCAAGCACGGGTTTCGTGCGCGCATGGCCACGCGGGGCGGCCGGATGATCCTGAAGCGCCGGCGAGCGAAAGGCCGAGCGCGCATCTCCGCCTGAGACTAGCCGAAGGAACAGCAGGCGTGGAACGCCGGAACCGGCTCTCCCGATCACGGGACTTCGAGACTGTGTATCGCCGCGGCCGCTCTGTCGCGACGCGCTTCCTGATTCTCTACTGGTTTCCGCGCGAAGCCGAAGCCGACGGCGCGATGCGGCTAGGGGTGGCTGTTCCCAAGAAAGTCGGCGGCGCGGTCGCCCGCAACAAGGTCAAGCGTCAGCTGAAGGAGGCGTGGCGCTCGCTCGCGGACGTGCCGGCAGGGAACGACTACGTGCTCGTGGCGCGGCCGGGTCTCCCCGAGGCCGAGGAGCCTCGTGGCTTCGCTTGGCTCGAGGAGCGCGTCGCCGAAGTCTTGAGCAAGGCCGCCCTCCCGGCGGAGGGCTCGGCCCGCTCGTGAGGCAGCTCGGGATCGCCGCGGTCTACGCGTACCGCTACTCGATCGGAATGCTCCTGCCAGCCTCGTGCAAGTACCACCCTTCGTGCTCCGAGTACGCTCTGGGCGCGTTTGGGCGCTACGGCCTTCTCCGCGGGGGCGCCATCGCCGGCTGGCGCTTGCTCCGGTGTAACCCCTGGAGCCACGGCGGCGTCGACAAGGTCGAAGACCAGAAGCTTTTCGCATGATCGTCGCCGGCATCCTAGGACCGTTCGAGGATCTCCTCGCCAGCGTGCTGGAGTTCCTGCACGAGTCCGCAGGGCTCCCGTGGGCGTGGTCGATCGTGGCGCTCACCGTGCTTGTCAGGATGCTGCTCGTACCGCTCACGGTGAAGCAGATCCACTCCATGCAGCGTCTGCAGAGCCACGCCCCGCAGATGAAGGAGATCCAGCGCAAGTACAAGGGTGACCGCCAGCGCATGAACGAGGAGCTCATGCGCTTCTACAAGGAGAACCGCATCAACCCGGCTTCCTCGTGTCTGCCCATGCTGGCCCAGTTCCCCGTGTTCATCGCCCTCTTCTTCGTCCTCCGGGATTTCGAGAAGGAGATCCTGCCGCGGTTTCCCGAGGCGGATCTCGGATGGCTCGGCCTCGTGCCCGACATCACGGAGAACGCAGGCAGCCACTGGTCGGGATACCTCCTGCTCGCGGTTTACGCAACCAGCCAGACCGCCTCGACACTGCTCATGTCCACGACGATGGACCGTACGCAACGGACGCTGCTCTTGCTCCTGCCGCTCGCGTTTCTCTTTGTCGTCATCAATTTCCCAGCCGGGCTCGTCCTCTACTGGATGACGACGAACCTGTGGACGGTCGGGCAAGGGCTCGTGACCCGGCGACTGGCACCGAAGCGGGGACGGGAGCCGGAGTCGGTACGGCGGTCGTCCCGCACGGCGCCGAAGGACGGCTCGGGCGACGGCGCCACCCCATCCCCCCAGCCCACCGCCCAGCGCGCCGCGCCGCCCAGCGCGCCGCGGCGCGTCAAGCGAAAGAAGAAGACGCGCCGGTGAGCGCAAACGAAGGGGGGCTCGAGGTCGAGGCGACCGGCGAGACAGTCGGGGAGGCGAAATGGCAGGCGCTCCGACAGCTCGAGCGGCTGGCGCCGGGACTCGACCGAAGCAGCGTCCGCTTCCAGGTGGTCTCGGAGGGTGAGCGCGGCCTGCTCGGAGTCGGGTACTCGCCGGCGCGCGTGCTGGCAGCTGCGGAGCCTCCGCCGGCGGCCGAGCCGGGCGTCCCCGGAGATGTGGGCGAGAACGGGGAGGGACCGGCGGCGCTCATCCGCGAGGTGCTCGAGCAGATCACCCGGGGGCTCGGAGTGGAGACACGCATCGAGCTCACCGAGCAGGCCGACGCGATCGTCGCGTCCTGCGCCGGCCGCGACCTCGCGATCCTCATCGGTCGGCACGGGCAGACGATCGACGCGATCCAGTACCTCGTGAACGCCATCGCCCGGCGCGCATATCCGGACGAGCGCAAGGAGATCGTGATCGACGCGGCCGGCTACCGGGACCGGCGCCGAACCGCTCTCGACCGCCTCGCGGTTGACAGCGCCGAGCAAGCTCTCGCCACCGGATCAAGGGTCGTGCTTCAGCCGATGACCTCGGTCGAGCGGAAGGTGGTGCACCTCCGTCTCCAGGACTATCCCGGAGTGGAGACGGCGAGCGAGGGAGCCGAGCCGAACCGCTTCGTGGTCGTGTTCGCCGCCGCCGGTGACAGTTCCTGACGATCCGCGGATCCGCGCCTGGATCGACGCTCTTCTGTCCACGCCCGGCCTGACGGCCGTCCGAGACCGTGACGAGGCTTGGCGCCTGCATGTCGAGGACAGCCTCAGCGGGCTGGCGCTCGTACGTAGCTTCGGCGGCCCGATCGTGGACGTCGGCTCTGGTGGCGGATCGCCCGGGATCGCCCTTGCAAGCGCGCTTCCTGATCGCGAAGTGACGCTGCTCGAGGCCAACGGCCGGAAGTGCGCGTTCCTGGAGACCGTCGCGGCGAGCTTCCCGAACGTTCTGGTCGTGAACGCCCGGGCCGAGGAGCATGACGTCGACCACTACGGCGTGGCGGTTGCGAGGGCGCTCGCCCCGCCTCCGGTGACAACCGAGTGGTGTCTGCCGCTCGTAGCGCCAGGCGGAGCTGCGCTGCTATGGGTCGGCCCCAGGGCGGAGCAGGAGCCCGTGCGCCGTGTGGCGGAGCGGCTCGGCGGCGAGCTCGCCGCCGCACCGCCTGGCTTCCTGGTTCTGCGCAAGGTTACGCCGACCCCGCGGGGGTTTCCGCGTCGCCCCGGGATGGCGAAGAAGCGCCCGCTCGGCTAAGGGCCTCGCCCGTGCGCACGCCGATTGTTCCGACCGGCCTGAAATCTAGGCTGGTTGCGTGGGCGGCAGGATCTATGCGATCGCGAACCAGAAGGGTGGAGTCGGCAAGACGACGACCGCGGTCAATCTCGCAGCCTGCCTCGCCGAGTCGGGCGAGCGCGCGCTCGTCGTCGATCTCGACCCGCAGGCGAACGCAACCTCCGGCCTCGGTGAGACGGCAAACGGGCGCTCGAGCTACGACTTGCTCGCGGGCCATCCGCTCGCCGACCTGGCACGCCCGACCCGGTTTCCGAATCTCGACCTCGTCCCCTCGAAGCCTGCCCTCGCCGGAGCGACCGTCGAGCTCGGGCGAGAAGAAGGCGCCGAGCGCTACCTCAGCGAAGCGCTCGCCCACGCAGGCGACAGCTACTCCTTCGTCTTCCTGGACTGCCCACCCTCGCTCGGGCCGTTGACGGTCAGCGCTCTCGCGGCAGCCGACCGAGTGCTCGTGCCGGTGCAGGCGGAGTACTACGCGCTGGAAGGGCTCGCCCAGCTCGTCCACTCCGTCAACCTGGTGCGGTCCCGCCTCAATCCGCGCTTGCAGCTCGCCGGCATCCTGCTCACGATGGTCGACAGCCGCACACGGCTCGCGAGCGACGTCGTCAAGGAGGTGCGGGAGCACTTTGGCGACCTTGTGTTCCGAGCGCTGGTGCCACGCTCGGTGCGTCTCGCCGAAGCGCCGAGTCACGGGCTTCCGGCGATCGCCTACGACCCGCGCTCGACGGGCGCCGAGGCCTACTGGAAGGTGGCGATGGAGCTTGTGGAACGCCACTGATCCGCACGTTCCCCGTCGCGGTCTCGGGCGCGGCCTCGAGGTGTTGATCGGGGGCACGGTCACGGATGGCGAGTTACTCCGGCTCCCGGTGGAGGACATCCATCCCAACCCGCGGCAGCCGAGGAGCCACGCGGATCGCGAGGGAATCGAGGGACTCGCGGAGTCCATCCGCACGCAGGGCGTGCTGCAGCCGGTGCTGGTCCGGTCCCGCGCCGGCGGGGGCTACGAGCTGATCGCGGGCGAGCGCCGCTGGCAGGCCGCGCGCGAAGCGGGGCTGACGACCGTCCCTGCTCTCCTGCGGGAGACGGGAGACCGCGACTCGCTTCTGCTCGGTCTCGTCGAGAACGTCGCGCGGGAGCAGCTGTCTCCGGCGGACGAGGCGAGGGCGTGCGCGGTCCTGATCGACGAGTTCGGCCTCTCGCTGGGCGAGCTCGCGGAGCGAGTCGGCCGCTCGAAACCGGCCGTGTCGAACAGGATCCGCTTGCTCGACCTTCCCGACGACGTTCTGCGGACGCTGGAGCAAGGCGAGCTCACGGAGGGGCACGCCCGGGCGGTACTCGCCGTGCCCGATCACGACGGCAGGCGGCGCCTGGCGCGGAGGATCGTTCGCGAAGGGCTGTCGGTGCGGGCCGCAGAACGCGCCGCGCAGCTGGCCGGGGCTCACCGAAAGCCACGCCGGCGGGGGATCGCCGACCCCGCGCTCGTGGCTCGTGCCAGAGCGGCCGCCGAGCGACTTACGGGCCTACGGGTGAAGCTTGTCTCGGGGCGCCTCGAGATCCACTTCGCCGACGACCGGGGACTCGCGGAGCTCGTCGAAGTGCTGGAGCGGGCGGCGGGCGAGGAGTGGGCGATCGTGGATTCGAACCACGGACCTCCGCCTTATCAGAGCGGCGCTCTAACCAACTGAGCTAATCGCCCGCGCGGGCCATGGTATCGGAGACGCGCCGCCATACCGGGTACCGTCCGAGGGAGTTTGACGAGGGGGCACTCGGCTAGAATCGCCCCAGCCGCTATGCACGAAATGGTTATCTACGGGGTGAGCTTCGACCTGGTGGGCAAGCAGCCCATCGTCCTCCTAAAGACGGCCGATGCGAACAAGTTCTTGCCTATCTGGATCGGTCACCCCGAGGCGGCGGCGATTCTAATGAGGCTCCAGGGCGCATCCACGCCGAGGCCGATGACGCACGATCTGGTCACCGAGATGCTCACCCGGCTCGATGCTCAGGTCGTCCGCATCACGGTGACAGAGCTGAAGGAGAACACCTTCTACGCCAGCATCACGGTGCAGCAGAACGGTTCCGAGATCGAGGTCGACTCGCGCCCCTCCGACGCCATCGCGCTCGCCGTACGCGCGGAGGCGCCGATCTATGTCGCCGACGACGTGATTGAGGAGTCTGCGATCGAGTTCGAAGGCGAAGAGGTGAACGAGGACGAGATGGTGGACGAGTTCCGCCGCTTCCTCGACAACGTCAGCCCCGACGAGTTCGCAGTCGAGGAGTGACGATTGCTCGCTGCGCGAGCAATCCTCTACCACAGCACCCAGTCCCGCCCGGAGACCTTTCGGTAGACGCCGCCAGCGGCCGAGAGGCGTGTTACCGGTGGCCCCGGTGGACACGTGGACAACCCGGTCCACGCGGCTGCTGCGCACCTCGAAGAGGAGCTGCCGGGGCCGTCGCGACCAGCCGGTTGATCCCTCGAAAGGTGATCTTCGTGCCGCCTGCGGGGGTGGGCACGACCTCCCGCGGAAGATGACTCGACTGCCGCGACGGGCAACGCGCGGCGCCCACAGGATCACCGCGACGGTCGCCAACGCTGTGTGCGCCTGCGCGATCTCGCCGGGCCTCAGCCGGCTCCTTGTCGAGGATTACATAGTCACAGAGAGGGTCAGGACGACCGAGTTGAAGATTCCGTGCAGGGCGATTGCCGGGTACACACTCTCTGTCCGGCTACGGAGGTAAGCAAGGCCCGCGCCGAAGGCGACGAGGAGCGGTAATCCCGCTACCAGACCGTGGGCCAGCCCGAAGGCAACAGCGACCACGGCGATTGCGATCCAGCGGCCGAACCGCCGCAGCAAGCTGAACCCCAGCCCGCGAAAGGTCAGCTCCTCCACAACCGGAGCCAGGAGAGCGATGACGGCGAAGTTGGCGGCGAAGGCACCCGCACGGTCGGAATCCCACCCTTCGGGAAGAAGCCCCTGCTCCTCGCCCGGGTTCAGAAGAGGCTCCAGCACCGCACCGAGAATCATGATCCCGACGAAGATGCCGGCGGAGATGCGGACCGCAAGCCACCAGGAGGACGGTCGGCGAAGCGCGAGTAGCTCTCGCATTCGCGGCCGCGCGATGGCGACGACGATGCCGAGCACGACCAGGAACTGGATCAGCCCGAAGACCGCGGTGCCGTACCGGTACAGAATGTCGGAGGGGGGCTCGTCGCCGGCGAAGCGACCCACGTAGTTGAGCGTCGCGAACGCGGTGACGAAAGACGCCCAGGCGACGAGGCGACCCGGGATCACTGCCATCCGGCTCTAGCCGCGGGGACGCGAGCAGCGGCAGAGTGGAGACCTACTGGAGGCACTTCTAGTGCTCCGTCCCGAAAGTCACTCGCGCCCTAGCGAAACGCATCCGGATGGAGCAGGCGCGCGATCGTGACGAGAGCCGCGCCGGTATGGGCGCCAGGTTGAAGCAGCCTTGCCGGAATGACCGCGAAGCGACCCTCGCGGATAGCCGACAGGCGCCGCGTTCGCGCGTCCTTCCGAAGAGCGCGCAGAGACGTGTTGCTGTCGGAAGTGGCGAGATAGACCTCCGGATCTACTTCCGCGAGGTGGCGCAGATCGAAGGGGCCTGGCTCCGGCGTCGATCCTGCCACGTTTCGTCCGCCGGCTCTCCGGATCAGATCACCCACCAGGCTTCGATCGGAGACGGTGGTAAAGAAGCCCGTGTCGACAAACACAGTCACCCGACGCTTGCCCGCCAGGCGCTCCTCAACGGTCTGGCGGCTTTCCTCGATACGGCCGATGAGACGCCGAGCTGCAAGCGGCTCGCCGACGAGCAAGCCGAGGTCGCTGATGGAGCGCTCGACGCCGCGGATGGAGGTCTCGTCGGCGACGTAGACGGCGGCCCCGGTCGCTTGTCCGGACCGGCCGAGCTCTTCGCCCGAGGCGAGCGGGGACGCGACGATCAGGTCGGGTCGCCGTGCCTCCAGCTCGTCCCACAGAATCCGTCCCCTGCGGTCGACAACCGGAGCAGCTGTTCCTGCGAGCCGTGCCGCCGATCCCGGCACGGCGACGATCCGCTCGCGGGCGCCGAGCTGCAGGAGCGTGGTCAGCGGCCCGGGGGCGACGACGGCGATCCGCTCGGCGCGGCCGCGCACCACCACCGGCGGCTGCCCGGAGCTCCGGACCGTCACCGGGTAGAGTTCGACCGCTGATCCCGTGGGCTCCGCACGCTCGCCGCATGCGGTTCCGAGCAGCCCGAGGCAGAGTACAGCTGCGAGCGCGGCCGGCCGCGTCACGACACCCATTGCCAGAGCGCCCACTGCACGATTGCCACGCCGAGGAACAGCGAGCTCACTGAAACGATGGCGGTGTGAACGCGGGGACGCCCACCGAGCGCGGCCAGCGCCAGAAAGAACGGAAAGATCACGAGGCCGAAGCGGGGCAACGACAGGAGTGGCCAGCGCTCGGTCGGAACGCTGAGCGGAAGGGCGAGACTCACCGCCGAAAAGAGCCCGTACGGTGCCCCGAACCGTCGCCAGACGATGACGGTGAGCACGAGGAACAGCATGAGGAATGCGACCGTCTGGAGATTCACCGCGGCCGCGCGCATGGGATCGGTATCGAGCACGGGCCAGTACGTCTCCGTGTGGGATCCGGACACCAGCTGTCGCACCCCGGCTACCCCGGCGCGCAGCCCGTCCCAGATCCCGCCGAGTGGTCCGGCATAGGAGAGCTCGCGGTTCCAGACATCCTGCGCGTGCAGGAATGCCCACGGGTCGCCGAGCTTCCACTCGAGATAGGCCGGATAGGCCGCGAACATGGCTGGCGCGAGCGCCAGGCCGCCGAATGCCCTCCGCCGGTCGGGCGAGCGCCAGGCGAGGAGCGCGAGGGCCGGAAGCAGCGCCAATCCGGTGACGCGGGTCAGCAGCGCCAGGCCTGCGACCGCACCCGCTCCGAGGAAGCGGCGGCGCTCCGCCAGAAAGAACGCTCCCAGGGTAAGTAGCAGGAAGAGCGACTCGCTATAGACGGCCTGGAGGAAGAGCGCCATCGGGGCGATCGCCAGGTAGAGGACAGCCCGGCGCGCTCCGTCGGCGCCGAGGCGCTCCTCGGCAAGGTGGTAGAGCAGGAGGAATGAGGCGAAACAGGCTGCCAGCGAGATCGCGACTCCGGCCAGCACGAAATGGCCGGCAAGGGCACGCCCCAGCAGGCCGACAGCGCCTGGGTACAGCGGAAAGAATGCGGCAGAGGCGCTGACGCCGGCGTCATAGCCGTGCTCGGCGATGCGAAGGAAGAAGACGCTGTCCCAACGCGCCCACACGTCAGTGGCGAAACCCAGATCATGCGTGAGCTCGGGCACGTCCCAGCGATCAGCGCGCGGGTGGCGGTTCGGCTCGAAGACGAGCAAGGCGAACACGGCCCCCAGCCAGATCGCGGCCCGGCTCCAGAGGAAGATCTCCGCCGTAGGATTGCGGGCCTCTGCGATACGGAGCTCTCGTGGGGCGACTCGGCGCTCTGGAACCCGTTCTCGCGCGCCCACGACCGCCATCCTATCCGCGCCGAAAACGCACCAGGCGAAAAGCGAGATCGGATACTGGCACGGGACGGGCGACGGGTTCGCGGGTCGCACGCCACTCCCGTTGTAGAGACGTCCGGTAGTTCTGAGGAGCGCCCGTCTTCCCGTCGAATAGGTGCCTATGCCCCCCTGGCACCGCCTGCTCGTCGTTGGCGTGGTCATCGCCGTCACGCTCGTAGTCGCCAAGCTGATCGACCGGCGCATCGCGCGGCGTCCCTTCCAGGCCGAGTCGGTGACGCGCTACCGCGTGCTGCGCCGAAGCATCACGACCGCGATCGTGGTCCTCGGGGTGCTCTCCGCCCTGCTCGTGATTCCGCAGGTGCGAGCGGTCGCGGGCGGAATTCTCGCCTCCTCCGCAATTCTCGCCCTGGTCGTCGGCTTCGCGTCCCGCTCGACGCTTGCGAACTTCGTCGCGGGGATCCTGATCGCCTTCACGCAGCCCTTGCGACTCGGCGATTCCGTGACAATCGGAGCTGCGAGCGGCATCGTGGAGGAGATCGGCCTCACGTACACGTTCATCCGCACACCCGACAACGCACGGGTGGTGATTCCGAACGAGAAGCTCGCCTCGGATACGATTCGGAACTCGACAATCGTGAGTCGAGAAAAGCTTGCCGAGGTCACTGTCCAGGTTCCCGCGAAGAGTGATCTCGGAGCAGTCGTCGGCCTGCTACGTGAAGCGCTCGCAGGGCGCGCCGGCTCCGAGGTGCTCGTGAGTGCGCTCGCCGATAGTGCCACGGTGACGCTACGCACGTATGCGGGTGACGAGCTGGCCGTGGAAGGCATTGCGAGCGATCTGAGGCTGCTGGCCCACGGCACGCTGCGCGAGGCTGGGGTCTACGCGTGAGCCCGGGCCGAAGGCCGCGCCGACCGCCGACCGCCGACCTACCTTCTCCGCACGGCCGCCGCCGCGATCGCCGTCGACAGCGTGCCCGCAGCCGGCGCCGGGTCGGGCTTGCCGTCGGCGTCATCCTCATCGCCGTGCCGCTCGGACTGGTTGCCCTGGGCTTCGGCGGGGCGGCCGCCTTCCGTTCCAGCTGCAGCCTGAAGTCCGTGCGGCCGAACAACATCGGCCAGAACTCGTTCGTCTATGCGGCGGACGGCTCGCTACTCGGCGCCATCCCGGCGGAGCGGAACCGCCAGCCTGTGCCGCTTCGGGACATCAGCCCGTGGATGCTCGAGGCGACGGTAGCGATCGAGGACAGGCGGTTCTACGAGCACGGCGGTGTCGATTACGAAGGAATTGCGCGCGCCCTCTGGAAGGACGTCAAGGCCGGCCGAGTGGTGGAGGGTGGCTCGACCATCACACAGCAGCTGGCCCGAGATCTGTACATCTCGCGCGAAGTGACGCTCGAACGCAAGGTTGAGGAGGCCTGTCTTGCGATCAAGCTGAACCGGGCCTGGTCGAAGAGGCGAATCCTGACCGCATACCTGAACCGCGTCTACTACGGCAACCACGCCTACGGGATCGAGGCGGCCGCGCGCACGTACTTCTCGCGCCCGGCGAGCGAGCTGACACTGACCCAGGCCGCTCTCCTCGCCGGCCTTCCCCAGCGTCCCTCCGTGTACGATCCGTTCCGCCGCGGCTCGCGGGCTCTCATCCGCCGCGACGAAGTTCTCCGTGCGATGCTCTCGAACGGCGCCATCTCTCGCGGCCAATACAGGCAGGCGATCGCGAACAGGAATTTCCGCCTCAAGCGGGGGAGGCTCTACACGAGAATCCACGAGCCGTACTTCTTCGGCTACGTCCGCCAGGAGCTGACGAAGGCTTATGGCGACAAGGCGGTACGGTTCGGGGGACTGCGCGTCTATACGACGATCGATCGCCGGCTTCAGCTTCAGGCGCGCAAGGCGATTCGGGACACGCTCTACCTCGGGACCGACCCGGCCGCGGCGATCGTCTCGATCGACCCGGCGAACGGTTTCATCCGCGCCATGGCTTCCGTCTCGCGCGAGAAGAAGAGCAGGCAGTTCAACCTTGCCGCCCAGGCGCGCCGGCAAGCGGGCTCCACGTTCAAGACGTTCGTGCTCACGGCGGCGATAGCGCGGGGCATCAACCCGTCTACGACGTACCTGTCCGCGCCGCTGGCGTATCAGCCGAGCCCGTCCGCCGAGATCTGGAATGTCGCCACGTACAGTCACAGCTACAGCGGGCCCGTGCCGATCTCGTCGGCGACGCTGTCGTCCGACAACACCGTTTACGCGCGCCTCACGTTGGACCTCGGCGCGGAGACCGTTACTTCAATGGCCAGACGTCTAGGCGTGCGGACGCCGTTGCCCGAGTTCCCCTCGGTCGGGCTTGGTTCGGCGTCCGTGTCGCCGCTCGAGATGGCGTCGGCCTATGCGACTCTCGCGGCCGGCGGGATCTACTCGAAGCCAACGGCAATCCGGAAGGTGGTGCTTGCAGACGGCCAGGTCGACCGGGAGGCCGGATGGGGCACTCCGCGCCGCAAGCGCGTGATCTCGGACGGCGTGGCCTATGAGGTGACCAAGATCCTCGAGCAGAACATTCAGGCGGGGACGGGCGTCGCTGCCTATTTTGGCCGTCCCTCGGCCGGGAAGACCGGCACCACCGATGACCACGCCGACGCGTGGTTCTGCGGTTACACGCCCGACCTTTCGACGACCGTTTGGGTCGGCTACCCACAGGCCGAGCTCCCGATGCAGAATGTCCACGGCATCGCGGTTGCCGGCGGCACGTTCCCGGCAGAGATCTGGCGGCTCTACATGCAAGCCGCGATCGGCTCGCAGCCATCGCGGGACTGGAGCTACCCACAGCAGGCCGCAATCTGGCGATCGTTCACGCCGGGCTCCTACGGCGGCTATAGCGCGAGTGACTCCGAGAATGACGATTACAGCTACTCGGCTCCGGCGGAGCCGTCTACGCCAAGGTCACGTTCACCCAGGCCCGAACCCGGCCCGCGCGGGACTGCCCCCCCGCCCCCGCCGGCCGCAGCACCTCCGCCACCGCCACCCCCGCCGGCCG
>JACCTQ010000018.1 GCA_013812265.1 Actinomycetota bacterium | reverse complement strand
GGCGACATGGGTGCTCTGCCGGAGTCAGTCGAGGAGCTGCTGGACACCGCCCTCGTGGCGGAGGTGACGGTGATCGATCCGTCAGGCTCGCCCGTCACACACCCACTGATTCCGCTGTACGACGGCGAGCTGATCTACCTCACGTCCAGCGTGCTCTTTTCGAAGAAGCTGGAGCACATCAAGGCGAACCCGAAGGTGTCGCTGGCGATCAGCGATCCGGCTGCCGTGACCGTCGAGCAGTTCCGGCGCGCGACGATCCAGGGAGACGCGACCGTCGACGACTCCGATCTGCACTCCGGCTGGGAGCAGCGCGTGCTGCCGCTCTGGCGCAAGAAGGAGCCGGCGATCGACTTCTTCCTCGGTAAGCGGGTCGCACTGCCGCTCTTCTTTGAGCGGGCAATCATCGAGATAAGGCCGACGAAGACGTTCCTGTGGGACGGGGGCCACACCGACCGGCCGCCGAAGGTTTTCGAGCTCAGGAAGGCTCTGTGATGAAGCCGTCTGCGGAGTTGATCGCGGGGCTCAACGAGCGGTTCAACCATGCAGTGATCGCCTTTGTCGGCGACGACGGCTATCCGATGTCGGTGGCGACCGGCTTCCGCGCGGAGCCCGAGAGGGGCGTCGTGCTGCTGGACGATGTCGCTGGCGCGGAGGTGCAGCCACCGGAGGGGGAGCGGGTGAACGTCGTCTTCAGCCACATCCGGCCACAGCCCGGCGTCGGCTACGACGAGCGCCGGTACGTCTCGCTCTGGGGCGCGCTCCGACGGGGCAACGGGCACCTCGAGTTGCGGCCCGACCGCGTGCACCAATGGGACGAGCAGGAGATGTCCTTCTTCGAATTCTCCGAGCGTGGGGTGCCGCAAGCCCGCGGGTACATGAAGCGACTGTCTGCCGAGACCGGGCGCGACGTGAGGCCGCGGCTCTCCTTCGGCTGGCTTTTCCTTCGCGCGACGCGTCTCCCCTTCCTATCCGCGACCTTGGTCTCGGTTCTGCTCGGGATCGCCGTCGCCGCTCACGCCGACCACTTCAGCTTCTGGGTCGCGCTGCTCACGCTCATTGGAGGCGCTTGCATCCACCTGGGCGTGAACGTCGCGAACGACATCTTCGACACGCGGAGCGGCGCCGACCAGGCGAACGTCAATCCGACGCAATTCAGCGGCGGCTCGCGCGTAATCCTCTACGGACTCCTCTCGATGCGTCAGATGGTGCTCCTCTCCATCGGCTTCTACGGCATCGGCATCGGAATCGGCATCGCACTCGCGGCCTGGCGCGGCTGGGAGCTGCTCTGGATCGGCGTCGCGGGTGCGCTGATCAGCGTCTTCTACACGGCGCCTCCGCTGAAGCTCGTGCACCGCGGAATGGGCGAAATCGCAGTCGCCCTCGGCTTTGGACCGATCATGGCCCTCGGCGCCTACTTCGTGCAGACTGGTGAGTACGACCGGGAGCCGCTGCTGGCGTCGATCCCGGTCGGGATACTGATCGCGCTGATCCTCTACGTGAACGAGGTGCCGGACCGGCCCGCCGACGCGTCGGTCGGGAAGCGGACGCTTCCAGTGCGCCTGTCGAGGGAGGCGGTCGTGCGCGGGTACGTGGGTGCCGTCGCCGTTACCTTCGCGCTGATCGCCGCCCTCGCCGTCGCGGGGCTGACGGCCCGGCCGACGCTCATCGCTCTCGCGGCGGCCCCCCTTGCGCTGCCCGTCGTGCGTACTCTTCGCGAGTCGTACGACAACCCCTACGCGCTAATGCCTGCGATGGGCCGGAACATCCAGCTCCACGTCGTCACCGGCGCGTTGCTGATCCTCGGTTACGTGATCGCGATCGTTGCGGACGCGGCACTCGAGGATCCCCCGATGTTCCTGACCTGACGCGGTCGCGCAGCGTCCCCCACGATCGTCGGCTGCACCGCTACCGCTACTCGTCGGCCGGCCAGTGCTCGACGGCGAGCTTGCGCATGGGGAAGTCCTTCGGGTTTCCGGTCGCCAAGCGGCCCCCGAGCGAAAGCGCTGCCGCCGCGATGAGGCAATCGGCCTGCGCGAGCGTGCGCCCCCGCGCGGCGAATCTCCGCCGCCATTCTCCGGCACGCCATCCCTCTTGCGGTCCCAGCGGGACGATCCGGAGCCCGCTGAACAGGAGACGCGCCGCGGCGTCCTCGCGCTCCCGGAGCCCGCGCACGATCTCCTCGACGTTCACCACGCACGCGTGAGGGCTGTCGTCCACCTCACGCAGCGTCCGCAGCCGCCTCAGGGCTCCCGGGCGCCCGCGGAGCAGGTCGATCAGGACGGTGGTGTCGAGAAGCACGGCAGCCACGGTATCCTTTGGCCGTCGGGCACTTGGCTCCGCGTTTCTGCCGGGCGCTCGAAGTCGCAGCGGATGGAGAGCTCGCGGTAGCCGAGCCGGCGGTTGAGCCCGCGCATCGGGAGATTGTCGGGGTCGTTGCCGGTCACGAAGCGGTTCTTCGGGTCGCTCGGCGGAATTTCACCAGCGGCGGCGTAGAACTCGAACAGCTCCCGGTGGCGGCCGCCCATGTCTCGGAGGCGAAGTAGGCGAGAGCCTTCGTGCGCCTCCGGCCCGAGCTCACACTCGCGCGGATCGAGCCGCGAGATCACCTCGGAGTCGTACTGCGTGAAGGCGCGGCGCTCGACGAGCGAAAGACCGGCCCGCCGAGGCGCGGCTGTTTCTGCGCGCCGACGAGGGCTTCTGGGGTCAGGGCTTCTTCGCCGAGCTGGAGCGCAAGCAG
This sequence comes from Actinomycetota bacterium, assembly GCA_013812265.1. Classification (GTDB taxonomy): domain Bacteria; phylum Actinomycetota; class Thermoleophilia; order Gaiellales; family Gaiellaceae; genus JACCTQ01. Next base: position 554 of record JACCTQ010000018.1, on the reverse strand, counting down.
ATCACCTACGCGATCGGCGCGCCGCTGATCGCCTCCGTCCGCGGCCGGATCAGCGAGCTCGCCGAGGGAGACTGGCAGCCGGCCAGCTACAGCGAAGGCAGCCAGGTCGCAAGCTTCCGCTGGCGGCCGAAGAGCTGGAAGCAGGAGCGCCGCTTCGTCGTCCGCCGCGACCCGGTCGCGGCCGGCGAGCAGCTCTCGCTCGAGGGGCGCGAGTGGCACTACTGGGCGCTCGTCACAAACGACCAGGAGCGCTCCGCCGACGAGCTCGAGTCGTGGCACCGCGCCAAGGCGAGCCTCGAGAACCGGATCAAGGAGGCCAAGCTCGGCCTCGGCCTCGACAACCTCCCCTGCCAAAGCTTCCACGCCAACTGGGCCTACCTGCTCTGCACACTGCTGGCCTACAACCTGCTCGCCTGGCTGAAGCTGCTCGCCCTGCCCGCGAGCGAGCGAACCAGCTACGCGAAACGGCTCCGCTTCCGCTTCATCGCCGTCGCGGGCACGGTCGGCCGCAGCGGCCGGCGGCTCGTCCTGCGCCTCTCGGCCGGCTACCCGCT
>JACCTQ010000012.1 GCA_013812265.1 Actinomycetota bacterium | reverse complement strand
TGAGAAGTTCGGCGGCGAACACGTTCGCTTCCCTCTCAAGCGGATCGCGGCGCCTTCTTACGCCGATCTCCTCGAATCGGCAGTACATCGGCGTAGTGTCGCCTTCGAGCACCTGACAGACCCAGTGACCGAGCTCGTGCGCGAGCGTGAAACGCCGGCGCCCCGGGCTCTCGTGCGCCTCACGGCCGTTCACAACGATCTGGCGCTGACCCGGCAGCAGGACGCCCGAGCAGTCGAGCTCCTCGTCCTCCGCGATCTGCAGCCCAAGCAGGTCTTCGGCAAGTGCCTCAACCGGTACAGGTACATCGGTGCCGCCGAAGAGGGCGTGGTAGCGCTCCCGGAGTGCACCCGCACGCGGATCCACGACGGGCGCCTGCCGCGAAGTGTCCTCAGTAGCGACGTTCCCCGTGGACAACTAGGCCAGTTTGCACTGCATCGAGGAGAACTTCAATCGGCGGCGATCGTCAAGCGCACTCGATCGCCCGAACGGTCGCAGCCGCGGTGCGAGGATCCGCTGGGGGTCTCAGCCTGCGAGCGTCTCGGAGATCCGCGGTGCGAGCTCTGTGCGCGATTCTGCTCGAGGCTCATTCGGATCGATTTCAACTTTGGTAGGCCAGTTGACACCACCAAATGTGAACGGGCGCCAGGTTACGCCGGCTCGCCCGACTCTGGGGTCAAAGTCGGCTAGGGCTTGCCGCAGCACCTGAGACATGTTCAGTCGCAGCGTCTCTGCAAGTCGACGGAGGCGCTCGGCCTCGCCGGCATCGAGACGAACCGAGATGACAGTCCCGTGTGGACGGCCCTCTTGGACGACGGCCTGCTGCCATTCGAGATCTTCGCTCTTGATCTCTTCGTCGTGGGCTGGTTCGCTCATGCTCTCTCCAATCTCTTGCTCTCTTCTGGTTCGGCCTCGCGCGCTGTGATCGGTCGCCATGTGCCTTCCATCCTCGTTGGTTCGATCGAGACGATAAGAACTCTTCCGGCGTTGGTCTTGCCGATCAACAGCTTACGGTCTGGGTACTTTCTGTTTGGCATGACGATGTTCCGATTCGAGAGCATCTGATCCACTTCAACGTCCGTAACGCCATGGTTGGCGAGATGCTCGATGTTGATGTCGTCCCATTCGAAGGCGTCGACGCCGCGTCCCACCGTTCGATCCTTCCTCTTGAACCGGCACTTGGTATATCATACGTTGTCATACACAGTAGGACGAGCGAGGAGTGAACGATGTCAGCCATCGACGTAGAGGCGAGTCAGCAGGTGCGTATCCCCGTGATGATGCTCGCGGACGGAGCTCAAGCCGTCAACGGAAAGCTCTACATCCTTGGCGGGGGCTTTGACCACATCAACATGCCGAGCGTCCCGTTTCAGCATCGCTTCGACCTCGCCATGCTCATCGATGTGCCGTGGACCGCGACGAACGAGCCTCACCACTTAGTGATCGAGCTGCTCGATGCAGACAACAATCCTTCGGGCTACCGTGCCGAGGCAACTCTCGAGGCCGGCCGGCCGGCCGGCATGAGGCGCGGCACATCGTTCGTTGTGCCGCTTGCTATCCCGGTCGTCGCGAACTTCGAAGCGCCGGGGAGATACGCGTTACGCGGCTCGATAAACGGTGAAGAGCGACACAGAGTCGCGATCGAAGTGGTTGCGATCGATTCGAATCCGGGCCTAGGAGCGGCCTAGCTCCTCAGCCGCTACGACGCTCTGCCGAACAGTCGGTCGACCTCGTCGGGATGCGATCGACTCGTACCGCTGTTCGAATCCGCTCGCAGGTATCGCGGAGGTTCGGAGGGACGCAACCGCGTCCGCCGTTCGCAGGTACTGCCCCTCCGCCCGATCGCCCGCGGCCGCCACGCCAGCAGGTCGCTGATCCCGGCCTTCAGCTTCTTCGCCAGCGCCTCCCACACGCGCGGGTCGACGCGCTTCACATCCAGGAGACCGGTCTCCAGCTCGTGGTAGTAGCCGTCCACCTTTTCCCGCTTGTTTCGGTCGAGGCCGAGGGCCCCAGTCAGGTGATCCACCACCGCCCCGCGCCGCAGACCGCGCGCCGCACGCATGCCGCTGGCGCGCGGATCCGCGAGCCCGTGGCCAGCGCAACCTTGCGCTACTGGTTCAGCGGAAGCTTCCGTACGCGGACGCGACCGGACTCGAGTACGGCGATCGCACCTTCGACGAGGTCGACCTCGACCGCCGGCAGGTTGGCTTGCAGGAGGGCGGCCTGCTGTTCCGCCCGGCGATGGGTCCCGCGGCGAAAGAGCACGACTGAGGGGAACTGCTCCTGACGGAGCGCTAGTAGCGTCCCGAATCGGTGTCCGCAGACACGAGCACTCGGTCCTCGTCGCGGGCGCGCTCGAAGATCTCGTTGTCAGTGGCCGCCTGCATCCCGTACTCGCGGACGTGAACCACGTCGTGCCCGGCGTCCGTTAGCCGCTCGGCAACGGCCGGCGACAACGCCTGGTCGATCAGAAACCTCAACCGGCGGCGATCGGAAGCTCCCGCTCGCGGACCGCTTCAGCCGCGTAGCGGAGTGCCTCCTCGACGTCAGCGGCCTCCAGGTCAGGTTGCGCGGCCAGGATCTCCTCGTGGCTCATCCCGTCCGCGACCATCCCAACCACAGTGGCAACCGGAATGCGGAGGCCACGGATGCAGGGGATGCCCCCCATCTGGTCAGCCCGCACTGTGATCCGCTCGAATGTCATCGCACCGTCAGGGTACTTGGCAGTCCGAGAGCCAGCCACCTACGAAGAAGCGCTGGAGCGCATCGTCGAGCTCGAAGGGCAGCTCGAATCACTCGACGCGCTCCTGCTTCTGAGCGAGCGCGCCGCGAGTGACGACGGCGACCGCCACGCTCTCGTAGAAGTCGCGCGGGACTTGGACGCGGAAGACCTGCTCGGTCGCTGATCGCGACGCTGCGCGACAGCGGCGAACGTGCCCGCACAACGGGGCTTCCTCCGATAGACCGTGCCGATGATCCAGGTTGAGCTGACAGACGCCGCCCGGGACGACCTGCTCCGCTTGCGCGAGCACCTTCGCGCACGCCATGGCGCACCGCTCACGTGTGAGTTCGCCGAGCTCGAGGACGATGCCACGCTGCGAGCGGTCCAGCAAGCAGCGATCAGCGCGCTGGTCGAGATCCGCGAGAACCCGTGGGCGGGGGCCCAGAACCGAGTCCGTGTGCGGAGCAGGCATATCGGCGACGGCCGCCACCCTTCGATCGTGATGGCTACCGAGGACGTCACCCAGGCGACAAGCGCTTCCGGATCGTTTGCCGGCTCGAGCCCGATGAGGGGGCGCCTGCGACTGCAACCGTTTACGCCATTGCCGAGCGGGCGAACCTACGCGCCTACAAGCTCGCCGAAAGCCGTTGGCCGCGCGCTGATTAGCGCGCGCTCGGCTCACGCGTTTCCGGGCCTGCCGGCTTGGGGCGGCGAGCGGCTCGGTTCGTGAGCGATGCCGCTCGCTCGGACGTCCTCCGTCTGCCACGACGGGTCACCCTCAAGGATCTCCGGATCTCCGGTCACGAGGACGGCGTCGTGCGCAACGGCCGTCGCGACTGCGAACGCATCTGCATAGCTGATGCGATGCGTCGACTTGAGAGCAGCCGCTTCGAGCACCCGCGTCGGGGTGGGCACGTCTAGCGAGAGCTGCGTCCTCAGGTCTGAGACGACCTCCAGGGCGGCCGGTCGTCCCTCTCGACGGTCAACCAGGTAGAAGACCTCTCCAACGTTGATCCAGCTCATCAACGGCCTCTCCGGCAGAAGTTCGTCGAGCCGGCCGGCCGCCGGTTCTCGATCGGCCATCCACTCGAGAACCGCCCAGGCATCGAGGCAGAACCTCAGAGGCTCTCGTCCTGAAGCTCGCGACGGTGCTCCGCCTCCAGCTCGTCGGTCATCGTTGAGTGCCTGAAGCGTCCCCGCAGAGACCGGCTCGGTGTGGCCCGCTTGAGCCGCAGGTCGTCGTCCTCGAGCCAGAAAACAACTTCGTCTCCGGGTGAGATGCCAAGCCGGTCGCGAAGCGGCTTCGGAATCACGACTTGCCCTTTTGGCCCGACCTTGGTGGTCATACTCAGTAGTATAACCGCGGGCAGAAGGCGGCCTTCGGCCGCCCTCTAGCGTGGGACCTTTCGCGCGCTTGGCGCGCCGCCTGAGAAGCTTTCCGGGCCTCCGGCCCGGGGCGGCGAGCGGCTCGGTCCGACGTTTCGGCCGGAGAGCGGATGGACTCGGTCTCTACGTCACGCGACTGCGGGCTGCTTGGACGAGCTTTCTGGCGTTCCGCTCGGCGCGCTTCTGTTGATCCGCAGTGACCGGCTGACCGCTGTACTCCGCGCGTGTCTTCATTCCGAGCAGCGCGCTGAGGGCGTTGGCAAGCTCGCTTCCGCCGGGTCTGACTCTCTTCACCAGCTGGACCGCTTCGTTGTGATCCTGGCCCCTGGAGTACTCGCCGAGAGCCTCGCAGCAGATAGCGTCGGCCGCCGCGATTCCTGCCTGGACACAGAGGGTAACGAAGGCGTCACCGATCTCGACTTCGTTATCCGCGACGTCCCGAATGGTCTCGGCCGCTTCGAGGAACTGGTACGCCTTCTTGACTCGTCCCGACTTGGTCGTTTGGTCGCACGGTGACGTGCGCGCACTCAAGCGATGGCCCTACGCCGCGTCGGACGAAGCGCGCGCCGGGAGCCGAATAGCTCGATCCCTTCCCGAGCAGCGGCGCGGATAGGCGCCTCCGTTTCAACAAGCTGCGCGAGCTCATGCTCGCCGTACTCCAGCAGGCGCGCGTCGTTACCGGTCCAGGCAGACGCAGCGGCCTCGAGTCCCATGAGTTGCTCGCGCCAGGCGATGTCGTCCTCATCGACCTCGGCCGGGCGGATGACGAGGATGTCGATGTCGCTTTCCCGGT
>JACCTQ010000360.1 GCA_013812265.1 Actinomycetota bacterium | reverse complement strand
GTACGCGGGGGAAGCTGCCGAAGCCGTTCTGCTGGAGCTGCGGGCGCGACGCCATTCGCTGGCCGAGGAGGTGGAGGAGCTCGCGACGCGCGCCGCTGCCTGCTCGGTTGCCGCCCGCGAGGCTGAGGAGGCAGCGAGCCGCGCTCTTTCGGCTCTCGGTGCCACCGGGCCTCGACGAGCCCGGCGAACGACGAGCCCCACGGCCCTGCTGAGTCTGCTCCATGGTGCCGAGCGGCTGGCCAGCATGCTCGCGGGCGTGGCTCAGACCGTCGCCGAGTTCGAGCCGTCGCTACGTGCCCGGGTGGACGCGGGCTCGTTGCGCGCCGGCGGGCTTGCAGCCGAGCTTCGCCGCCTGGGAGCGGCGGAGGCAGAGCTGCGGCGGACCGCAGCTGAGGCGAGTCAACAGGCTGCCGCGATAGAGGTCGAGATCGCTCGGCTCGAGTCGGAGGCCGGGGCGACACGGCGCCGACTCGCGGAGGCGGGAGCAGACCCGGTGCCGTCCGTCGAGACGAGCAATGACGAGCTGGCCCAGAGGCTCGACCGTTTGACTAGGCGGAGAGACGCGCTGGGACGGGTCAACCCCTTCGCGAAGGAGGAGTACGAACGTGAGAAAGAGCGGCTCGACGAGCTCTCGACCCAGCGCGACGACCTCGAGCGGAGCCTCGCCGAGCTGGAGGCCCTTCGCGCGGAGCTCACCGAGGAGGTCGAGCGGCGCTTTTCCGAAACGTTCGCAGCGGTCCAGGCGAACTTCGAGGAGGTCGCAGCGACACTTTTCCCCGGCGGGGAGGGCCGGTTGCGGCTAACGCAACCCGACGATGAAAGGGAGGCCGGCATCGAGGTCGAGCTTCGTCCGGCCGGAAAGCGCGTGACCAAGCTCTCACTGCTCTCCGGCGGCGAGAAGGCGCTCGGCGCGATCGCCTTTCTGTTCGCCGTCTCGCTCGCCAGGCCGTGTGCTTTCTACCTGCTCGACGAGGTCGAGGCGGCACTCGACGATCCGAACATCGGACGCTTCATCGAGCTCCTGCGCCGGTACGCCGATGAGGCCCAATTCATCGTCGTGACCCACCAGAAACGCACGATGGAGGCAGCCGATCTGCTGTACGGAGTCACGATGGGCGGTGACGGTGTCTCGAGGGTGGTCTCGCGCCGTGTCGCGCAGGATGGCCGCGTTCCGGCCGCCGTCGGGGCCTGAGGCGTGCGACCCGTGGCTGTCCTCGGATGCGGAGGCGCAGGCAAGACGACGCTCGCGCGGCGGCTCGGGTCGCTGCTCGGGATTGAGGTCGTCCACATCGACTTTCTCCGTTACGGCCCAGGCGGGCATCCGATACCGGAGGCGAAGTTCCGCGCGCTCCATCGCGAGGTCGTGAACCGCGAGCGTTGGATTATCGATGCGATGAAGCTCGGTCTGCTCGCGGACCGGCTCGAGGCCGCCGACACTGCCATCTTTCTCGACCGGTCGCGCCTCGCCTGCCTAACTGGGGTTCTCCGTCGCCGGCTGCGTTACCGAGGTCGGATATGTCCCGCTCTCGGCGTCGTCGACTGGGTAACGTGGGAGTTTCTCGTCTGGATCTTCCGGTTTCCCAGGGACGTGCGACCCCGGGTGCTCGAGCAGATCGATCACCATGCCGACACTACTCGAGTGGTCGTCCTGCGCAATCGGCGTGAGATCCGCCGCTTCATCCGCGACATCGAGCGACGCGGTTCCCTCACGTTGTCGGCCGCCATGCGGCCGTCGACCACCCGCTCGTGAGGACCTGGGCCGAGCTCCTCGGCGACGTCGAGGGGCCGCGGGAGAGCGACGAAGAGCAGTACGGCTTCTTCGGACGACTTCGCGATTCGCTCTCGAAGAGCCGGCGTGCTCTGACGCAGCAGCTGGCGGAGGCAGCCTTCGATCCGACGGACGACGAAGCGTGGGAACGCCTCGAGGAGGCGCTGATCGCGGCGGACGTCGGCGTCCCGGCGACGGCTGAGCTCGTTCGTCGACTCGAGGCCCGGCCGGATCTGCCGGACCTGAACGAGGCTCTCGCGGAGGAGCTCGAAAGCCTGCTCGGAGAGCCGGGCTCCCTCCGGCTCGCGGGGCGGCCGCGGCCGGCTGTGATCCTGGTCGTGGGAGTGAACGGCACGGGCAAGACCACCACGATCGGCAAGCTGGCCCATCGACTGGGTCAGCACGGCCGCCATGTCGTCCTCGCCGCCGCCGACACCTTCCGCGCGGCGGCCGAAGAGCAGCTCGAGATCTGGGCAAAGCGGGCCGGAGCGGACTTCGTGGGCTCGGTGCGCGGCTCGGATCCCGCGGCCGTCGCCTACGATGCGCTCGAAGCAGCGCAGGCGCGTGGCCGCGACGTCGTCATCGTCGACACCGCCGGGCGCCTACACACCCAGACGAACCTCATGGAGGAGCTGGCGAAGATCCGTCGCGTGATCGCGCAGCGCCTGGAAGGTGCTCCGCACGAGACGCTCCTCGTCGTCGATGCCACGACCGGGCAGAACGGAATCCAGCAGGCGCGCCTGTTCGGGGAGACGGTAGGAGTCACCGGCGTCGCGCTGACGAAGCTCGATGGATCGGCCAAGGGTGGAGTGGCAGTTGCGATCGCCCACCAGCTCGGCCTGCCGGTCACGCTCGTCGGAGTCGGGGAGCGGCTCGACGATCTGCGGCCGTTCGACCCGCGGGACTTCGCCCGGGCGCTCGTCGGGGCGCCCTGAGCGG
>JACCTQ010000280.1 GCA_013812265.1 Actinomycetota bacterium | reverse complement strand
CGCGCGTCGTTACCGGTCCAGGCAGACGCAGCGGCCTCGAGTCCCATGAGTTGCTCGCGCCAGGCGATGTCGTCCTCATCGACCTCGGCCGGGCGGATGACGAGGATGTCGATGTCGCTTTCCCGGTCAGCCTCGCCGCGCGCGGCCGACCCGTAGAGGAGCGCGACAGCCGGCGGCGTCTGCCAACCGTCGATCGCCGCGCGTAGTCGGTCGATCAACTCGAGGCGAAGGCTGGCGAGACCCTCGATCCAAGGAGCAGCCAGATGATCCCGGTCGAGCTGGTAGAGGTGTGCGCGCCCGACGCTCTGGCGCCGGACAATGCCCTGCTCGGTAAGCCGGCGGAGCGCGTGCCGCACTCCCGTATACGAGGCGTCCGGGAGAGCGCGCGCGACCCCGCGACCGGTCAAAGCAACGTGGCCGCGCGCGAGCACGCCGAGAACGTCCCCGTCGAGCGTGGGGCCTACCAGTCGGAATGGTTTCTGCAGGTCCACTCCCACGAGTTTAGCGCTATATCTAGCTTATATGCGTTATTTCTAGCTCAATGCGCGGACACCTGTACGCACGTGCTGGTTGACGCCGTAAGTGGAGATCGACCACACCGCATCGTCGAGCTCGAAGAGCAGCTCGAATCACTCGACGCCCTCCTTCTTCTGAGCGAGCGCGCGGCGAGCGACAGCGGGACGCGCCATGCTCTGGCGAACGTCGCGTCAGACGTCCACGCCTAGGATCTGCTTGCGCTACTGGTTCAGCGGAAGCCTGCGGACGCGGACGCGACCGGACTCGAGCACGACGATCGCGCCATCGACGAGGTCGACCGCGACCGCCGGCACCCGCTCCTCGTCGCGGCGGCGCTCGAGTCTCGTTGTCGCTGGCCGCCTGCATGCCGTAGTCGCGGACGTGAACCGCGTCGTGGCCGCCGTCGGTTAGCCGCTCGGCGACCGCCGGCGACAACGCCTAGTCGATCAGGAACCTCAACCTGCGGCGATCGGAAGCTCGCGCTCGCGGACCGCCTCAGCCGCGTAGCGGAGTGCCTCCTCGACGTCAGCGGCCTCAAGGTCAGGGTGCGCGGCCAGGATCTCCGCGTGGCTCAGGGCGCCCTTCGGCCGCCCTCTAGCGTGGGGACCTATCGTCTGCTTGGTGCGCCGTTTGAAAGGCTTTCCGGGCCTTCGGCCCGGGGCGGCGAGCGGCTCCTTCCGTTAGGTGCCGGGACAGGCGGGCTCGTGCGGCGATTCACACCTGCTACCTTCATGTACATGAAAGGTGCAGTCGGGATCGCTGAGCTGCGTCAGAATCTCAGCCGCTACTTGCGCCGAGTGGAGCGCGGGGAGCGGCTGATTGTTACCGACCGCAACCGGCCGGTCGCGGAGCTCGGCCCTCCTTCGACGGCCGCCGGCGCGGAGCTCAATCGCTTGATCGCCGAGGGACGCGTGTCGCGCCCGCCCCGCCGCCGCCTGCCCGAGCCGCTAAAGCTGGAGGGCGACCCACACGCGCTCAGTCGCGCGCTCGACGAGATCCGCGGCGAGCGCTGAGATTGGCGCTCTTCTACGCCGACGCGTCAGCCGTTGTCAAACTCGTCCGAGACGAGCCTGAAAGCGCTGCGCTCAGGGCCTTTGTTCGTGATGCCGACCTCGTATCGTGCGAGCTTCTCCTCACCGAAGTACCACGCGCCGTCCGGCGCGCGGCAGACGATGATCCGCGCCTACCGCTGGATCTTCTGATCGCCCGGGCCGGGGAGACGCTCGACGCGCTCGCCCTGCTCCCGCTCGACCGCGCTCTTCTGCTGGCCGCGGGTGCGCTCGACGAGCCCGCCCTGCGAGCGCTCGACGCAATCCATGTCGCCGCCGCTGTTGATGTCGCACCGATCGACGCCTTTGTCAGCTACGACGGCCGCCAGGCGGCTGCCGCTCGGCTCGCCGGCATCCGCACCGTCGCACCGGGCAGCGAGACCGCGAGCGAGTAGCGATCGGGGAGGCTCTCGAATGAGGGCGGCCTGCGGCCGCCCTCTAGCGTGGGGACTTTTCGCCTGCTTGGCGCGCCGCCTGACAAGGCTTTCCGGGCCTTCGGCCCGGGGCGGCGAGCGCTCCCGGCGCAACTTGGCACCGAGGATGGCTGAGGGTGGTCTTTGGCCGGGGAGCGGACGGAACTCGGATCAGGTCGCAACCTCGCGGACCCCGCGCTCCCGCCGCCGAGTCGCTGGAGCTCGTCGAGAGCACGTCGAAGGGCGCCGTCATCGTCCGCGTCGGCAAGCGCGAGGGCGGCTTCGTAGGGGCAGCCGATCTCCGTCCACAACTCCGTTGCGCGCGCCCAGTCGCCGGCGATCTGGACCGCGTACGGCTCGGCCGCCCCATCAGGTGCGTCGTCGTCGAGTCCGGCGCGCCAGCGCCAGCACGCGAGCTCTCCGATCGGCCACGCGACCCCTTGCCGGAGCGCGAGCTCGAAGGCGGCCTCGGTCGCTACGCGGACGCCCTCCCGATCACTCGCGAGCCAGGCCACTTCGGCTCGCGCTGCCGCTACGGGCGCGATCCGCGGAAGCTCTTCGGTTGGCGTGGCCAGCGCGAGCGCCTCGTCGAGGGGTGACTGCGCGTCCGGCTTTCCCCGGCGTGCCCGCACCAGGCCGAGCACGACGAGCGCCTGGATGCGCGGGAATGTCGAGATGAAGCGCTTCTGCAAGACGAGGCCCGCCGAGTCCACCGCCGCGGTCCAGCGTCCGCGGTCGAGCTCGATCCGGGCGCGAAAGGCGAGAAGGTAGAGGAGCCACAGATCGAGGCCCCTCTCACGGACGTACACGAGCCCCTCATCCACGTATCGGTCGGCTAGCTCGTAGGTTCGAAGCCGCGTCCCAGCCCAGACGAGGTTCATGAAGGCTCGCCCGACGTGGTCGGCGGAGTCTGCCCGCCTGCCGAGCTCGAGACTGCGCTCGAGCTTCTCCAGCCCCTCCGGGATTCCGGCGAACAGCTCTGTGGTGCCGATCGTGTTGAGCGCGTGCGTCAGCGTGTCGGTGTCGTCGAGGCTCTCGGCGAGCTCGAATGCCCGGGTGCCCCACTCCAGGGCTCCGTTGAAGTCGTCACGGTCCTTGTGGAGCGACGCCAACGTGGCGTACGCCATCGCCAGCTCGCGGCCCGGCGGTAGCTGCTCGAGAACCGCCACTGCTTCCTGGGTCGTCTCGCGAGCCTCCGCGGTCCGTCCTGGACACCAGAGGATGTTGCCGAGCCTGCGCAGGGAATCTCCCTCCTTGCGCGTATCGTCGAG
>JACCTQ010000277.1 GCA_013812265.1 Actinomycetota bacterium | reverse complement strand
CGTGCCAGGCGGCCAAGAGCTCTGCCTCCCGCTCCGGAGCGAGGCCAGCTTTCGGCTCGTAGTCGCCGCGCCCTTTGTCCCACTCGGCGGTGTCGCGCACGGTCTCCGAGACGCGACGAAAGCGCAGGCCGGCCGCGACGGCGGCCGAGACGTCGGCCTCTTCCATCCCTTTGAACGCAGGATCCGCGATCCAGAGCGGCAGCTCCATCCACTCCCCGACGCCGTGAGCGAGCAGGAACTCGTCGTCGACCCAGGTCACCGAATCGCCTTCGAGCAGTTCCGCGAAAGACACACCCTCGTTCACGGCGTTGAAGACGCCGGTCGCACGTCTCTCGATCATGGCGACGAGCCACTCTGCGAGATCGCGAACGTCGATGAACTGCGTTCGGCGCGCGGGCGGGCCCGGCGCGAGGATCTCCCCGCCCCGGGCGAGGCGCCGAGGCCAGTAGGTGAAGCGGTCCGTGGGGTCCTGCGGCCCCACGATGAGACCAGGCCGGACGATTAGCGCGCGGCCCGGAAACGCTCGCGCGGATTCGCGCTCGCAGAGCGCCTTCAGCGGCCCGTAGTTCTCGAACTCTGGTCCAAACTCCTCGACGGTCTCGTCCTCGAGCGCTCCGACGGGCGACGACTCGTCCGGCGGGACGGACAGGTCGGCGTACACGGAAACGGACGAGACGAAGGTGTAGTGTTCGACGCGATCCGCGAGCAGCTCCGCAGACGCTCGGACGACGCGCGGGAAATAACCAGACGTGTCGATGGCCGCATCCCAGTGTCCATTCTCGAGGGCCCCGAGGTGGCCGTCCCGGTCGCCCCGTAGGCGCTCGACCTCCGGAAACAAACTGGCGTTCGTCCGGCCGCGGTTGAAGAGCGTGACCTCGTGTCCGCGCCGAAGCGCCGCTTCCACGAGATGGCGGCCGAGAAACACCGTTCCTCCTAGGACGAGCAGCTTCATTCGCCCCCGAGATTAACCGCGTGTGAAGCGTTGAAGTAGGCAGGTAAAGATTGGGCCGCGGCGCTTGCGGAGCGCGCTCGCGTCAGTACCGTGGAGCGGGAGATGTTCGACTCCATCCTCGATTACGTGCGCGACGATGCGACGCTCGTTCCGTCCGTTGGGCGGATCCTGGTCGTCGTGGCGTTGTTCGCCGCCGCCTGGGCGATCGCCCGGTTCAGCGCGTTCGTCGCGGCTTGGCTCCTCGTCAGGCGCGACCGGCGTGAGGGTGCTCCCGAGCCCGATCTCCGCGGCAAGGTGGCCGACCTCAAGCGCCGCGAGACGTCCGTTGCCGTTATCCGCGCGGGCATCACCTACGCGGCGTTCGCAGCGGCTGCGGTGCTCGCCGTAGCGCAACTCACGGGCGGCTTCGACAGGCTGACCGCGCTCGCGGGGGCGTCGTTCGCCCTCATCGTCGCCGGCTTTGCGATCCAGCGCCTGCTGATCGACATGATCGCCGGTCTGACCATGTTCTTCGAGCGGTGGTTCTCGGTGGGCGACATGATCTCCATTCCCATGCTCGACTTCGAGGGAGTTGTCGAGGACGTCTCCCTGCGCAGCACCAAGCTCCGCACGCTGAACGGTGAGGTCATCCGGGTGCACAACTCGCAGATCCCTGCCGTGCGGGTGCTTCCGCGCGGAGTCAAGGAGCTGACGGCGGAATTCTTCGTCTCCGACAGAGGGCGCGGCGAAGAACTCGTGCACCGCGTCACCGCTCTGCTTCCCGAGAGCCCGACCACGTTCATCAAGCGGCCGGCGCTCGAGCAGGTCGAGGATCTGTCCGACCGCCTGGTGCGGATGAAGATGCGGGCGACCGTTGCCCCCGGTCGCGAGTGGCTGGCCGAGGGCCTCCTCTCGTCCATGCTGAAGGAGCAGGCCGAGGACGAGCTGATCGTTCACGGGCCGATGGTGCTCGCCGACGACGAGGGCGCGACGAAGAGCTTCGCCCGGGCAGCTGCGAGAAGCTCGCGGCGCGCTGCCTGAGGATTGATCCCGCAAGCGCGATCAATCCTCTAACTGGCTACGGGTAGCTGCGCTTGGTTTGCCTGAATCCGAACTTCGGCGACCAGCGTCTGACGAGCATCTCGCCGGCCTCGAGCTCCCAGCTGATGAATGTGGCCTCCTCGATCCCGAGCGAGAAGACGGAGGCGGTCTCCGAGGCCCTACCGACCCACCACGCATCGAGGCACGCGTCTCGAAACCGGTCGGGAGCGGCCTCCGCGTTCCCGTAGAGCTTGAGTTCACCTTCGCCGCTATCGGGATGGGAGACGGCGCTGTGCAACACACAACGTGGATCTCGTTGGAGGTCGCGCACCTTCAGTGACCACGACATCGCCCCGAAGAGCAGATGCCCTTGCGTGAAGTACGGCTCGACCGGGCTGATACGTGGTGCACCGTCCTTGCGCAGCGTTCCCAGCAGCGCAACGCCCGCCTGGTCAAGGCGCTCCTTGCCCAGCTGAGCTATCTCGGGCGCTACCACTTGGAGATCCCGCCAGATCACGAGTTCTGCTGCGTCCTCACGGTGTTCGCCGAAGGGACTTCGGGATGTTTCCCCGTTCCTGATCGCCTGGTCGCAGGCGACCTCTGCATGTCGCTCGATCGTCGAGCGCCGTCAACCCATATCCCCGTCTCGACAACCCAGCGGCTTCGCGTGCGCATGACGTTCCCGACAGCCTCGCATACGATCGGGCCCGTGCCCATCGATCACGTCAAGCTGCCCGTCACCGACCTCGACAAGTACCGCGGAGTCGAGCCGGGCAGGGCCACGCCGCCCACTCATGCCTGAGGCGAGGTTCGCACGCCAGAAACAGGGCAAGGCTCCTCGTGGCGAGGGTTGGTACGTGCTCAACGCGCGCGAGGCGCTCTGGGGGCACAGCGACGCGCTCGGCTCCTACTGCACCTTCGAGGGTAGCGCCCGGTTTCCGGAGGTGGGCTTCAACGTGAAACGTTCTCGAGCCTGGCTAGCCGGCGACCTCCCGTAGGTCGGGCGGGCGGCCCGGCGTTGGCCTCGTACCGGGCGGCGGCATCGTCGAAGGCATAGTCGATGAACGCCAGCGTGCGGTCGACGATCCGAGGGTCCGCTGGCTGATGAACCCGTACCCACGGGTCGGGCCGGTCGTCCAGCGCGCGTTGAACGAGGCCGGCCCACTCCGGGGCAAGCGCGCCGAGCGCCCACTCACCAGCGGCGCGCTTGGACGTGACTCTCCCGATCTCCAGCGTGTGCAGAATCCGGCACAAGGAGAGGACGAGGACATCCTGCGCTCGTCGGCTCATGCGGGAGAGCCCTTTCGCCCAGTCGGCCCATTCCTGCATCGCCGTCAACACCTGGCGGCGGAGCTGGACTGCCGGCACCGGCTCGAAGAGGCTCTTCGGATGTGGCCCCGCGAGCACGACGCCGTGCTCGCGCACCGACCACCGCACCACCGCTGTGTTGCAATGGTTGTGCCAGATCAGCTCGGTACTACCGTTGTCGAGATAGAGGTAGGGCGAGCGCGAAGGGTCGACACGGCACCAGGCGTCCTTCGGGGCGTACGAGCCTTCCAGGTGCTGTGCCCACGGGACGTCGAGCGCATAAATCCGCTTGTGCATGTCTTGCAGGGCAGCCGACTCGGCGGGGCTGATCCCGGCATGGGTCACGACCACGAAGTCGACGTCGCTGTGGATGTCGGCGTCCCCGACGGCGAAGGAGCCTTGCAGGTACGTCCCGCAAAAGTTCTCGGCGAGAATCGTCCGTTGGCTTGTGACCAGCTCCCGCAGAACGGCGTTGAGCTCGGGGTAGATGGTCGGCTCGGCCGTCTCCACCGACTCAAAGTACAGGCGGCCGGGTTGGCCGGTTACCCCGTCAGCGTGCCGTCGGAGGCGAGCTGTTCTCGCTCCTCTGTTCCCGTACCCAACCAAAGCCACCAGCCGAGCACGATCCAGGCGAGATCGAGAGGCAGCAGCCCCCCGCTCAGATGCCCGACGAGGGCGGTCATGGCGAATAGGAGAGGGATCGAGAGCGCAAGCAACCAGGCGCCTGTCCGCGCTACGGCGTCGCGGCGGACCAGCGCGATACCGAGCAGCGTCGACCCGAGCAGTGCGAGGAGGACCCCCGGAGCCGAGAAGGCGACGAACCCGAAGTCGAGGTAGGGCGTCCAGTACTCGACAACCGCGCCGACGACGAGCAGCGTGTAACCCGGCAACGCAATCCGAACGGCCCAGCGTTCGAGCCCTTGCACTCGGCCCGCGCGGCGTGCCCGCAGGGCGACCAAGCCGAGCAGGAAGCCGAGGACGACGACGAGATACACCTTTCCGTACGTCCGGTAGACGGTGTCGGCGGAGTCCCAGTCGAGCAGCGGCTCGATGAGGTCGCGCCCCGAATCGCTCCATTTGATCGGACCCTCGGTACCGTCCTCGGTCGCGAAGTAGGCGAGCGAGTGGAGTGGGAAGTACAGGATGCCGACGACGCCGCCCACGATGGCGGCGAGGCCCATCCAGCGCTGCTGAGCCTGCGAGGGCCGCAAGGTGTCAAGCCTCACCGCTTAGCCCCCAGCGTGTCAAGGTCGGCATCATCTGGTCTGGCCGTGCTCGCCCAGCGGCTTCGGGCGGATCGATCAGAACGCGCCTACTTCGAGGGCCTCGGCCGTGCTCCCAGATTGCTACGCGGGCTTGGTGGCGGAGGCCGAAGCCCGCTCCCGCAACAGGAGGAGGAGCGGCAAGCCGAGAGAGACACCGATCGTCAGGGTCGCAACGACGGCGATCCACCAAGTGGTCAGGCCCTTCGATCGTTCGTACACGGCGAATGCGATCACGGCGAGGGCCGACACGACGACATCCGTCCATGCAAACAAGCCGATGTCCGTCTCGGTCATCTGGTCGATCAAGGCTCGGACGTCCACGCCCTCGTTGGAGACGAATGAGGCGAGGAAATAGAGTGGAACGGCCGTCCCGACCACACACAACGCCGCGTAGACCCTGACCATTCGAGCGCGATCCTTGGGCGCGGTTACTCGGTCAGCGGCTGGCCGAATGCGATGTCGTGGCCGTCCGGGTCTTGGACTCCGAACTCGCGAAACCCGTGGGGTGCGTCGTAGATCGTGTAGTCGACCTCAGCGCCTCGCTCCTGAACCTCGGCGTAAACGGCATCAGCATCGTCCACGCGGATGTACGCGTTCCACATCTTGTCCACGATCTGCCAGTGGGGAACGATCCGATCGGGATCGTCCGAAGCCGCGAGCAGGATCGTCGCTGCGTCGCGGTCGGCTGTCGCAAAATCCGGCGGGTCGCCGAACACCTGGCATTCGAAGCCGAGCCGGTCCCGGTAGAAGGCAACCGCGCGATCGAGGTCCGCAACGAGCAACACAGGCGAGATCCCCGTCAACTTCGCCACGCAAGGATCCTACCTCCGCAGTCGCACGCTAGCGGGCGCCGAGATCGTCCATCCGCTGACGGACGAGCCTTGGACGCCCACCGTTTCTTCGTCCGTGTGAGGCGCTTGCTGCAACCCCCGCCGCCCGACCAGTCCTCGCCGGGGTCCCACTCGTCTGTCCAGATGTTGTTGTCGCTCACGAGCCACAAGCTCTCGGCGTTTCGGGCCCTAACCATGTTGCATGACGTTGATCACCGCGCCGTTGGGATAACAACGCGCAATCTCCGCGAGGCAAGCTCAAAGGAGCTATCCGCGCGGCCCGAGCCTCGGCATGAGCGTTTACGAGCTCAGGCCCGGGAACTGGGTTCCGTTTCACTTCCACCACGGGGCGGAGGAGTTGATGGTCGTACTACGTGGTCGGCCGACGCTGCGCACGGGCGAGGGTGAGCGCCAGCTCAGCGAGGGAGAGGCAGTGCACTTTGCGCCTGGACCTGTTGGAGTTCACGGAGTCTCGAACGACACCGACGAGCCGGTCCGTTTCTTGATGGCTTCCACGCTGCCGTCCCCGGAGGTGGCGGAGTATCCGGATCTGAAGCAGATCACGGCACAAGCGCAGACGGGTTCCCAGACCGGCGAGCGGCTCTGGCTCATCCACGACGTCGAACCGACCGACTGAAGAGTTGAGCTCCAGGCTCGCGGCGTCTTCTGCTGCAATGCTTTCCTGAGACCTTCGTCTCATGTGCCGCAAGATCTCAGCGCGGCGCGTAACGCCGGTGCAGCATGAGAGCATTTCCATCGGGGTCGCAGAAGAACGCCATATGGCACTCGCCCGTGTCCAGCGTCTCGCCTCTGAACTCGACACCCTTCGCCTCTAGCGCCGCCCGCGCGGCAGCCACATCGGGGACACGGAACGCCACGCCGCCGAGGCTGGGGGCGAAGGGTTGGCCCTGGCTTGCTGGATTGAAGATGTCAAGCGTCACCTGGCCCGCGCGGAACTCCATGTCGTCAGGTCCTTCGGTTTCGAGCTCGAGTCCCAGAGTCCGGCCGAAAAAGTCCTTCGCGCGCCGAATGTCCTGTGTCAGCAACGACACGAAATCGACGCGCTCCACTCGTAGAGCATTCTCCACGTCCAACCTCCCTGTTTGCCTCTGCTGCTAGACGACGGTACAGAACGTTCGACGCAAAGCACGGTTCGTGCACCGGACTCGACGTCGTGCCAACCCGGCAGCCTGCGACCGAGCGGCCGACCTTCTGGCGAGAGGGCGCTCGC
>JACCTQ010000320.1 GCA_013812265.1 Actinomycetota bacterium | reverse complement strand
TGGTCGGACGCCAACGCTACGACCTGCCGCGCGACATCGTCCGTGCGCGCCACTTTACGGAGCGCCATGGTGCGCGTCACGCGTTCGACCAGGCCCGGGTCGTCCAAGGTTGTTCTCGTCATCGGGGATTCGGTCCAGCCCGGACAGACCACGTTGACGCGTGCGCGCGGAGCGACGCGTACGACCTCGTTCTTCAGGCTGAGCAGCAGGCCGTGCGTCAGTGCCGACTTCGCCGCCGCATAGTCGGCGTGACCCGCCTCGCCGAACAGGCCGGCCGTCGAGCCGATCATGACCAGGCTGCCATGGCCGTTCCGCTCCACCTCGCGGAGAAAGCCCCGCGCGGTCAGGAACGTCACGGTTAGGTTTGCCCGGAGCGTCTGCTCCCAGCGCTCGAGCGGCAGCTTCCACACGGGGAGATCTTCCCCCGGCCAGGCGCCCGCTACGGCGGCGCACACGTCGAGTCTGCCGACCGCAGCGCCGGCCTCGGCGAACAGACGCTCGACGTCGTCCTCGCGGGTGAGGTCGGCGGCGACAATGGGAGCACCTCCCAGCTCGTCGCTCAGCGCCCGCGCCCGCTCCTCGCCCCGGTGGTAGTGCACGACGACCCGGCAGCCTTCGGAGGCGAAGGCCCGGGCGCAGGCGGATCCGATCCCGCCCGACGCGCCCGTGACGAGCACGCCCTTGCCCGCAAGACCCGTCTCCATCCGGGCGGAGGTTAGTCCATGGACCCCGAGACGCCCTCCGCCCGTAAACGGAGTTGTGAGACGGCACCTGAGCGCACTCGAGGAGCGGGGCTACGCGGTCATCGAGGACGCGCTTCCACCGGCGCAGCTCGAGCGGCTCACCCGGGCCGTGGATCGAGTTTGGGAAACGCGCTGCCGCGAGCGAGGCGCTCTCCACGAGCTCTCCTTCCTGGGGCACGACCGGGCGTTTCTCGAGCTCCTCGATCAGCCGCTCGTTCTCTCGCTCGTGTCGGCGACGCTCGGGTGGAACGTGTACGTCTACCACTGCCACCTCGACGTCCACCCGCCGCTTCGCGGCGAACCGGAGCAGCGGTGGCGCTGGCACCAGGACGGCGGCCGGCAGAACGTCGACGTCGAGTCGCCGCGTCCCCGCCTGTCGGTGAAGGCGGCGTACTTCCTGACCGACGTCGCGACGCCCGAGCACGGGGCACTCTGGGTGCTCCCGGGGAGCCACCACGACGACCGGCTCGCCCGGCCCAGTGACGGGGCGCTCCGGCCACCCGGCGCCGAGCCGGTGCTCGTGCGGGCCGGGAGCGCCGTGCTCTTCGACCGGCGTGTCTGGCACGCGCGCGGCGACAACACGTCTCTCAGCACGCGCAAGGCGCTCTTCTACGCTTATACTTATCGGTGGATCCGGCTCCGCGACGAGCTTTCGCTCGAGTCCGATATCGTCGAGTCGCTCGATCCATTGAGACGACAGCTCGTGGGCTACGGCGAGAGCGCGACGGACTACTGGATGCCTGGCGAGAACCTGCCACTTCGCGCGCTGCACGCGCGAGGCGCCCGGCCCTAAGACCGAGCCTCAGGTCGGAAACGCTGTTAGCGTCCTGCGGTCACTCGACCGCTGCGGAGGATTACGTGCGAGTACACATCATCAGCGACATGGAAGGTGTCGCGGGCATCGTGAAGTGGGAGCAGACAGGGTCCGGTGAGGCGCTGTTCGAGGAGGGGCGGCGTCTCTACACGGAGGAGGTCAACGCAGCCATCCGCGGTGCCCGCGCCGGCGGCGCCACCGACATCGTCGTGATGGATTGCCATGGCTCCGGCAAGGGCTCGACATTCAACAACCTCGTTCCGGATTTGCTCGACCCCGGCTGCGAGTACGTGGTGCAGGAGGAGTGGACGGAGTACACCGGCTTCCTCGAGGAAGGCTGCGATGCGGCCCTCCTCATCGCGATGCACGCCCGCGCGGGCACCCGCGAAGGCGTTCTCAACCACACCGTGTCGGGCCAGGAGTGGCAGAACCTCTGGTTCAACAACGTCGCAGTCGGCGAGACGGGGATCAACGCGGCCCTCTGTGGCCAGTGGGAATGTCCCGTCCTGCTCGTAACCGGCGATCAGGCCACCTGCGACGAGGGCCGAGATCTGCTCGGAGACGGGCTCACCACCGTCGCGGTGAAGCGAGGGCTCGGGGCGTTCAGCGCGCGCCAGGTACCCCCGCAGCGAGCCCGGCTCATGATCGAGGAAGCGTCGAAGCATGCGCTCGCGGACTTGACCGCCGTGCCTCCGTACGACCCCGGCCGGCCCTGCGAGGTCATGGTCGAGTTCAAGCGAACCGACCCGGTCGACCGGCTGCGGCGCCGCCCCGGCGTCGAAGTGCTAGATGCGCGCCGGATCGTCTCCCGCGCGGACGACTGGTGGACCGCCTGGCAGCAGTTTTTCTTCTGAGAGCCGCCCGACGCCGGCGCTACGCGTCGACGTCGACGATCTCGAGCTCGCGTAGGAGAGTGAAGAACGCTCGCGCGTACGGCGAGCCCTCGGTGCGTGCTCGAACGGCTTTCCAGTCGATCTGCTCACGGAGCGACCTGGCGACCTCCAGGCACGACCGGTAGTCGAGATCCTGCTCGTCGAGAGCGCAGAGCTTCGCCACCACCACATCCTCGAGCGCGGCCACTTTCATCCGCACGGCGTGAACCTCGAGCTCGTCGCTGCGCTCGAACAGCTCGTCCGTGACTGGGCCGGCCGCGGTGTCGAAGATCAGGTCGACAAAGACCTCCCCGTCCCAGACCTTGAAGAGCCAGTTCTCGGGCGGACGCTCGGGCTCGAATCCCGCGCTCCGGAGGTCCTCGAGCGCCCGCTCGGCGTCGTCGTGCTTCATGAGGAAGTCGACGTCGTGGTTGGATTCCGGCCCACCGCGGGCCCACGCAGCCATCCCCCCGCCCAGCAGGAACGGCAAGTCCGCCTCGCGCAGCGCCGCAGCGGTCTTGCGCATCGTCTCGACGAGGTTCGAGAACGACTGCTCCTCGGCCACGGGTTGCGGCTACCCCCGTACCCGGACTCTTAATCGTTTGCAGTCCGCGCCGGTTTCGTGAAGATGTGCAAGTGAAGCGGCAGCAGACCATCCGCATCGCCGCCGCCGGCGACATTCACTGCTCGCCGGAGAATCGGGATCGAGTGGTGGGAGCGTTCGCAGCGCTCGAGGATACCGTCGACCTCATCCTGCTGGCAGGCGACCTGACCACGCACGGAGAGCCGGAGCAAGCGGTCGTTCTCGCGGATGCCTGCCGCGGTCTCACGCTTCCGATCTTCGCGGTGCTCGGCAACCACGACTGGCACTCGGGGCGTCAGGACGAGGTCGTCGACGTGATCACCTCGGCCGGCGTTCGCGTGCTGGAGCGGAGCTGGGCGACCTACGAGATCCGAGGCGCGAGCGTCGGCGTCGTAGGCACCAAGGGTTTCGTCGGCGGTTTTCCCGATTCCGAGCTGCCCGATTTCGGTGAGCCGCTTCTCCGCCAGGTGTACGCCGAGACGACCGCCGAGGTCGAAGCGCTCGAGCTAGGTCTCGAGGCGGTCTCTCACTGTGGGCTGCGGATCGTTCTACTCCACTACGCTCCGACGACGACGACCCTGGTAGGCGAGCCGCCCGTCATCTGGGCATTCCTCGGCAGCGACCGCCTCGGACGGCCCATTCGGGATCACCGGCCGGACCTCGTTCTGAACGGTCACGCGCACGCGGGCACCTTCGCGGGGTCGATCGAGGACGTGCCGGTCTACAATGTCGCCGTGCCGGTCATGGAGCGCGATTTCTGGGTGTTCGAGCTGGAGGGTGGGGTGGACGCGCCCGGGGACCAACCGGACATCCACGTCGAGACGGAGGCGGCAGAACCCCCCGGCGAGCACCGAGGGCCACATTAGTCGTCCTTGCCTTTCGCGCAGTCCTTCGCAGCCTTCTTGTCGCGCGTGATCTCGGAGCGTTGCCCCTGCAGAGCCTCGGAGCGCTCGAGATACGGGATGGCCTCGTCGCAGCGGCCGAGCCCGAGCAGGCTGGCGCCGTAGTTGTAGTTCGCATACGCCTCGTACCGGTTCGACGACGAGTACGTCCCGCTGAGAGCCGGCAACGCTTGCTGCACCAGCGGCAAGGCTGCCGTGTAGTTGCCCTGGCGCAGGTGGCTGGTCGCCTGGTCGGTCATCGAGATCGCCCGTCCCACCGAGACGGCTCCGCCATCCGGTGGTGGAGTCGCGGGCGGAGGAGAAGGAGGTGGCGGCTCCTCCGCAGGCTCCTCGACGGTCGTTGCGACGGTGCGGGTCTCGGTCTGCACGCTGACCTGGCCCCGTGCAGTCTCCGTCACGACGGACCGGACGCGTTTCGTCACCACGCGTGTCTCCACGGGCGGCGGGTCGTCCCCGCCTGTAAGAACGGCGGCCGCCACCCCGCCGCCTCCGAGCAGCAGCAAGCCGACGAGGGCCGGCAACATCCAGGATCGTCGAGAGCGCTCATACGCGGGGGGCACGGTGGGAGCAGTCGCCGTCGCGGCGGTGGCCGGAAGGGCGATCATGCGCGTCATCTGCTCGCCGGCCTCCATCGCCGTCCGCAGGTCCTGGACCAGCTCGCTTGCGCTCGTGTGCCGCTCCGCTGGGTCTTTCGCGAGCGCTCGATCGAAGACCCCGTCGACTTCCTCGGGCAGGTCGCCGCGCTCGGCGGCGGAGGGCACGGGCTCGTGGATGTGCGCGGCTGCCTCGGCTGTGGCGCTCGCGCGCTCGAACGGCCTGCTGCCCGTCAGGAGCTCGAAGGCCACCACACCGAGGCCGTAGATGTCACTCGCGGCCGTCGCTTCCGCGCCGTTCGCCTGTTCGGGCGAGAGGTATCCGGACGTCCCGAGGATCGTGCCCGGGAGCGTCATTCCGACCGTCGTCTGGTCGAGCACGCGCGCGATGCCGAAGTCGACGACGTTGAGCTCACCCCGGGCGTCGAAAATGAGGTTGGCGGGCTTGACGTCGCGGTGCACGATGCCCTCGCGGTGGGCGGCGTCGAGCGCCTCTGCGGCCCCTTCCAGCCAGTCGAACGCCTGCGAAGGCCGCGCCGTGTCCTTTCGGATTCTCTCTCCGAGCGTTCCCCCTGCGAGGTATTCCATGACGATGAACGGCCGGTCATTCCACTCGCCGACGTCGAAGATGGTGACGATGTGCGGATGACCCGAGAGCCGGGCGGCCGTGAGCGCCTCGCGCTTGAACCGCTCGCGGACGCTCAGATCGCTCGCGAAGCGTTCGGCCAGAACCTTGACCGCGACCTTGCGGCCCAGCTGGCCGTCGTGGGCGAGAAAGATGTCGCCCATGCCGCCGCGCCCGATGCGTTCGCAGCTCTCGTAGCGAGGAGGGAGCGTCTGCGCATCAGTTGGCACAGACGAAAGTTTGCCTGTCGCCCGGCACGACAAACGTACGACGGGTGTTACTCCGTCGAGTTCGGTACCTCGCGCGCGACTCCCTCGATGAGATTCGTCGCTCTTTCGAGTAGCTCGAGCTCGCCTCCATTCAAGGTCGCAAGCCCTTCCGCGAGCTGCAGCACACGCCGCTTCCGCGCTGCCTGGAGGATCCGGCGCCCCTTCGGTGTGGCCAGGATCCGGACGACACGATGGTCCTTCGTGCTCGGCTCGCGCCGCACGAGCCCGTCCCGTTCCAGCCCCTGAACCAGCCGTGTCATGGTTGGCGGCTGTACTTGCTCGACGAGAGCAAGGTCGCCGACGCTCCGCGGCCCCGCGAAGACGAGCACGGAGAGAGCGGAGAGGCGTGCGGCGCTCAGGCCGCTCCGCACGTCCTCTCTGGCGACACGGCGGAGGAGGTGGATAGCGGCGGAGTGCAGACGGTCCGCGATCTCGATCTCGCGTTCGGGCCGGGTGATCCGTCTTGCCTTGCCAGACATGACCTGTTAATAGTTAGCACAACTAAATGACAACAAAGGGACAACGGTGACAGCACAGCTTTTCGAGGCGGTGCAGAACAACGACCATGAGCAGGTAAGACGCCTGGTCAGCGAGCGGCCCGCCCTCGCGACGGCTCGCGACGAGAACGGGGTTTCCGCGCTCCTGACGGCGCTGTACCACGGCCGGGGCGAAATCGTGGCGACGCTCCTTTTAGGCGGGCCGGAACTCGACGTCTTCGAGGCGGCCGCAATCGGAGATGCGGAGCGCGTCGCAGCTCTCCTCCGGGAGGATCCTCGGCGAGTGAGCTCCTGGTCACCCGACGGCTTCATGCCTCTTCACCTCGCGTCGTTCTTCGGCCGGACCGAGGTTGCACGGCTTTTGCTCGAGAGCGGCGCGGAGGTCGGCGCCGTGGCCAGGCACGTGTCCATCCGGGTTGCGCCGCTACACAGCGCGGCCGCAGGTGCGACCGTCGAGATCGTCGAGCGGTTGCTCGACCACGGGGCTGATCCGAACGCCCGCCAGGAAGGTGGGTTCACCGCGCTTCACTCGGCCGCGCAGAACGGCGACATCGAGACGGCCGAGCTGTTGCTGGCCCGGGGCGCAGATCCCGGATTCAAGACCGACGAGGGCCGGACACCGGCTGACCTCGCCCGCGATGCAGGCCACGCCGACCTCGCGCGACGGCTCGAAAGCTGAGGCAGATCGTGCTGACGATCCTCGTCGGCCTGTCACTGGCCGGTTGTGGCGACGGCCAAGAGGCGACGGGCGTCCCGCCGGACACGGACCGCGCCCCGCGCGGCGAGGAGATCGTCGTCGCCGCGCTCGGCGATTCCATCACCGCCGGCTCGCCGCTGTGGGATCCGGACCGGAACAACAGAGCTCGGATCAGCGCACCGGACCCGCGCAGTCAGTACGAGTACTGGGCGGCGAGGAAAGATGCGCGCCTGCGCTTTCGCAACTGCGGCGTGTACGGCGAACGAGTCGACCAGATCGCCGACCGGCTGGACGCATGCGCCAAGGGAGCGGACGTTCTCATCGTGCAGGGCGGGATCAACGACATCGCCCAGCGCCGGCCGGTGGAGGCCGCCGCCGAGAGGTTGCGCGAGCTCGTACAGCGCGGGCGCGAGCGCGGCCTGCGGGTCGTGCTGGTCGACGTTCTCCCGTGGAACAATGGGTACCCGGAGGCCGTGGAGCCGATCCGGCGCCTGAACGAGCTGATCGAGGCGATCGGCCGCGAGGAGAACGTGCCGGTGCTCCGTTTCCACGACACGCTCGAGGATCCGGACCGGCCGGGGCGGATCCGCGAGGAGTGGACCGCGGACGGCGACCACCCGTCGGTGGAGGGCTACCGCCGCCTCGGCGAGCTCGCGTTCCGATTGCCACCCGGCGGCCCGGACGAGGGCGCTCGAGAGCGATCCTGAGTAACGTGCGGGTCGACATGGGAAAGGACAGAGATCGAATGAAAGGTGTCCCCGGATGTTCCGATGGCTCTTTCTCCTCCCGGCCGTCGCGGTGAGTCTGGCGATCGCGGCCTCCGCGTCTGCCAAGAGCCCCTCGAAGCTCTACGCGAAAGTAGGCCCGGGCTTCACCATCAGCCTGAAAGACGGCGCCGGACGCGTGGTCAAGCGGATCAAGGCCGGTCGCTACGTCATCGTCGTGACCGACCGAACCGGCGACGATGCCCACAACTTCCACCTGAAGGGCGCGGGCCTGGATCTTCGCACCGGCGTTGGCTTCGTCGGCACGCGAACCTGGACGGTGCGCCTCGTCAGGGGGAAGGCGTATCGCTACATCTGCGACCCGCACGAGCTCGCGATGCACGGCAGCTTCAAGGCCGTCTAAGGCCCTGTGCAAGAACGAAACCGGGACGGCCGAAGCCGTCCCGGTTTGCAGCCGAGCTCGAGCTAGCCGACGATGAAGCCTGTGCCCTTGACTGCGGCGAGGATCTGCCCCTTCGACTTCGGCGCGTCGAACGCTGCTGGTGCGGGAGGGATTCCGAGAACGTCTCGCACCCACGCAGCGTGGCGAGCCTCGACGGTGAGAATCGAGATCGCGGCTGCTGCTATGGACTTCGTCTTGATGCTCGGTCCGGCACCCGAATAAGCCTGGACGCCGGTGTCTTCGAGCACGCGCGCCGTCCGCAGGAACTTCGTCGGGTTCGCCGTCGTGCCCTTGAAGTTGAACTTCGGCTTCTTGACCGCACTGCCGCCGAGGGCCTTCTTCAGGAACGCAACGTGCGCCCGCTCGTGCCTGCCGATGACGGTGGCCAGCTGACCCGGCTTGCCACCGAGCCGCTTGCGGCCTGCCTCGGTGTAGAACTCCGCCTCGAGGTACTCGAGCGTGAGGGCGAAGTTCAGGATGTCGACGTCGCTCTTCGGCGGCGCCGCGCTTGCCATGGCGGGAAAGCTTCCAAGCAGAGCGCCTCCCCCGAGAATTGCTCCGGCGCCGAGGCCGGCCTTACGCAGGAAGTCGGTGCGCGTATCGAGGCCTGCCTTCTCGGCGGTCTCCCGAATTGCGCCGTCCTGATCTAGCTCTTCAAGAGTGAAGAGGTCCGGCATATGTTCCCACTCCTCTCTCGACGGCCGGGTCGTGTTTGGATTTTGGCCGTCGAACGAGGAGTGATTCGCCCGTCGGCGCGATTCGGTTCAGAGGAC
>JACCTQ010000309.1 GCA_013812265.1 Actinomycetota bacterium | reverse complement strand
GCGTGGGCGTAGGGCGACCGGACGAAGTGCACGTACGCCATGCCGTGCCGCCTGACGTCGTCGACGAAGACGCCCTCGCCCTGGACGAGCCGGCGGTCCTCCTTGCGGGCGACGTTCTGCCCGATGAAGCCCGGAGCGGTCTCTTGCTCCTCGACGGTGATCGGCTGGTGCGGCGCGACCGTTGTCTCGCTCACTCGACCCCCCCCTTGGCCGCGGCGGCGATCGCCTCGACGATGTTCACGTAGCCCGTGCAGCGGCAGATGTTGCCCTGGATCGCCCGCCGGATCTCGCCGTCGGTCGGCTCGGGATTGTGGTCGAGCAGGTGCTTCGCGCTCAAGAGCATTCCGGGTGTGCAGTAGCCGCACTGGAGCGCGTGGAACGAGCTGAACGCCTGCTGGAGCGCGTGCAGCTCACCGTTTCGCGCCAGACCTTCGACGGTCTCGATGCTCGAGCCGTCCGCCTGAACGGCGAGCATCATGCAGCTCTTCACGGCGTCGCCGTCGACGATCACGGTGCACGCGCCGCAGTTCCCCGTGTCGCAGCCGACGTGCGTCCCGGTCAGGTCGAGATCGTCCCGCAGGAAGTGGACGAGCAGCCGGCGTGCCTCGACGTCGCGCTCGTGGCGCTCCCCGTTGACCTCGACGGAGATCCGCAGGCCACGAACCGGCTCGATCACGCCGAGGCCTCCGCGACCGCCCGTATGGCGACCACCTCGGCGAGATGCCGACGGTATTCGGCGGACGCGTGGACGTCCGACGGCGGGTCGAGCTCCGCGCCCTGGACCGCCTGGCGTACGGCCGCTTCCTCCGCGGCGCACGTCAAGAGCACCGGAACGGCGGCGACGCAGCCGAGCGCGATCCGGGCCTGTCCGTCCTCCACGGTGGCGGCGGCGTTGACGATGCAGGTGCCATCCTTGCCGATCGGCACCGTCACGAAGCCGTCGCGCGCCCCGCCGGCGGCGGGAATCGCGATCTTCGTCAGCAGCTCACCGGGCCTGACGGCGGTCATGTAGACGCCGAGGAAGAAGTCCTCGGCGCCGATCGTCCGCTCGCCGTCCGCTCCTCGAATGGTCATGGTCGCGCCGAGGGCCGCCACGACGGGCGGCAGGTGGTTCGTCGGGTCGCTCGAGCAGATGTTCCCGCCGACCGTGCCACGGTTGCGGACCTGGACATCCGCGATCTGCGACGCGACCTCGGCGAGAAGCGGGCGCGTCTCCGCGACGTCGGAGGAGCGAATCAGCTCGGAGAGCGTCACCATGGCGCCGAGCTCGAGGCCGCCGCCCGCCTCCTGCGAGACCGTCCGGAGCTCGGCCAGTCGGTTGAGGTCGACCAGCACGTCGGGCGCCGCGGCTCTCGCCTTCATCACGTTCGTCAGGGTCTGCCCCCCGGCCAGCGGCCTGGCGCCGTCGTAGGTCCCGAGGAGCCGCACCGCCTCCTCGACGGAGGACGGGCAGGCGTACTCGACCGGAGCGAGGAGCACGCGAGTGATTCAACGCACTGCACAGGGATGTTGTCAAGGACGAACCTGCGTGCGTATCGCGATCCCTTCGAGGCTGCCGCTCGACCGGCTGGCTCGTCAAGGCCTCTTACGCAAGACTTCCGTCGTGACCGAGCAGCAGTTCGCACTTCTTCGCGAAGCTGTGTTCTCAGCCTTCACCCGGCGTGAGTCGTACCACCACGGAGAACGCCGTTGGCTGGCCGGGCGCACGCGAGGGCCCCGAGCTCGTGCCGAAGCTTCCCGGCTGGCGTCCGCTGATCGTCCTGCTGCTCGCGCTCCAATACCGGAGCGCGAGGATCGTGGGCGCATCCCACACCGGCACAACCTACTCCTCACCGTCACCCTCGAGCTCCGCCACGTACGCGTACGCCTCGTCCATCACATCTGAAAACGTCACTCGGTCCGACGCGACACGGTTGTCGTCCCCAGGCGAAACGTGTTTGTGCTCGGGCATCTCAGGATGGTTGTCCGGGTCGCGATCGTGCCTAAAGAGGAACTGATTGCGATAAATGAAGTGGTACGAGTACTCGATCCGAGTCGTTGACCCGTCCTTTCTCTCCTCAACAACTTCGCGGAAAA
Source organism: Actinomycetota bacterium (assembly GCA_013812265.1). GTDB lineage: Bacteria > Actinomycetota > Thermoleophilia > Gaiellales > Gaiellaceae > JACCTQ01. The sequence continues at coordinate 498 of JACCTQ010000309.1, read as the reverse complement.
GGAGCGCGCCTTCCGAGTCACGCCCAAGACTGATCGCTCCGTCGATGACAAGTAGCTCTGCGTCCTCGATGTACTCGGTTTCGAACTTCTGTACCGTGACGCCCCAGCCGCGGTACACGTCCTCCGAGCGCTCGAACGCATGGTCAGGAGACTCATTCGCCGGGTTCTCGTGCTCGCCCGAACACGCTATTGGCGGGGCGGGGATCTAGTTTGCTGCTAGCTCGCGGCGACGGCCCGCGCTCGTTCGCGGGTTCTGCTCTGCGCGCCGCCAAGCACGCCAGTACGACGCCCATTTCATACCGAAGAGCGAATCCGCCTCCGACGACGGCGACGTCGAACCGCCGCTCTCGACTGACTCGGCTCAGCGTCGCTCGCGCCGGACGCGTTCGATGACCGCGTCGGCGATCGACGGCACGGGCGCGGCGAGACCGTCTCGACCGACTGCCCGAAGGTGATCGACCGCGCGCAGGAGCGACTCGTACACTGGCCGGCATCTGC
>JACCTQ010000273.1 GCA_013812265.1 Actinomycetota bacterium | reverse complement strand
ACCGGAAGCCGCCCGATGAACTCGGGGATGAGCCCGTAGGAGAGGAGATCCTCCGGCATCACCTGAGACAGAAGCTCGTCCGTCTCGACCGACCGCTTGGAGCGGACGGACGCCCCGAAGCCGACCGCGTTCTTCCCGATGCGCTTGCCGATGATCTTCTCCAGACCGGCGAAGGCGCCGCCGCAGATGAAGAGGATGTTCGTCGTGTCGATGGACAGAAACTCCTGATGCGGATGCTTGCGCCCACCCTGCGGCGGCACCGACGCGACCGTCCCTTCGAGGATCTTGAGCAGCGCCTGTTGGACGCCCTCACCTGACACGTCGCGCGTGATGGAGGGGTTGTCGGCCTTGCGCGCAATCTTGTCGACCTCGTCGATGTAGATGATCCCGGTCTCGGCCTTCTTGATGTCGAAGTCGGCCGCCTGGATCAGCTTGAGGAGGATGTTCTCGACGTCCTCGCCCACGTAGCCGGCCTCGGTGAGCGCGGTCGCATCGGCGATCGCGAACGGGACATTGAGGATGCGGGCGAGCGTCTGTGCCAGCAGCGTCTTCCCGCAGCCGGTCGGCCCGAGCAGGAGGATGTTCGACTTCTGCAGCTCGACGTCACCTTCCTCCTGACCCATCTGGACGCGCTTGTAGTGGTTGTAGACGGCGACCGAGAGCGTGCGCTTCGCCTCCTCCTGGCTCACGACGTAGTCGTTCAGGACGGCGTAGATGTCACGCGGGCGCGGCAGATTGTCCAGATCGAGCTGTGCGGGCGCGGTGAGCTCTTCGTCGATGATCTCGTTGCAGAGATCGATGCACTCGTCACAGATGTAGACGCCCGGCCCGGCGATCAGCTTCTTGACCTGGCGCTGGCTCTTGCCGCAGAAGCTGCAGAGGAGCTGCTCGTTGCTGTCGCTTGCTCGGGCCATGTGCTTGGGCGCCTCGATTCGCCTTCTAGGAACTCGGCCTGGAATCCCGGCTCGTCACGACAGCGTCGATGATGCCGTATTCGCGACCCTCCTGCGCTGTCATGAAGTAATCACGCTCCATGTCCTTCGACACCTTCTCGAGCGGCTGCTCCGTGTGCTCGGCCAGGATCTCCTCCATCCGGCGCTTCATGCTGATCGTCTCGCGCGCCTGAATCTCGATGTCCGTCGCCTGGCCCTGGAAGCCACTCGACACTTGATGGATCAGGATCTTTGCGTTCGGCAGGGCCATCCGTTTCCCTTTCGAGCCTCCGGCGAGAAGGAGGGCCCCCATCGACATGGCGATGCCCACGCAGATCGTCTGCACATCCGGCTTGATGAACTGCATCGTGTCGTAGATGGCGAGACCGGCATAGACCGAGCCGCCCGGCGAGTTGATGTAGATCGAGATGTCCTTGTCCGGCTCCTCCGACTCGAGGTGCAGGAGCTGCGCCACGATCAGGTTCGCGATCTGATCGTCGACCGGCGTGCCCAGGAAGACGATGCGGTCGTTGAGGAGGCGGGAGTAGATGTCGAACGAGCGCTCGCCACGCGAGGTTTGCTCGATCACCATCGGGATCAACGGGCTCATGCAGGCTCCTTCGTGCCGGGGGTCCACAACTTCGTATCTCCCGGGCTCTTCTCCTTCCCGGGCGTCCAAAGCTTCTCGCGAGCGTGCGCGAGCTCGAGCGGAATGCGCTTCACCTCGGAGGCGACCCGGTCGAGCGCCGCCCTCAGGCGAAGATCCTCGCGTAGCTGCTCGCGACGGGGATTCGCCCAGATCTCCTCGACGACCCGCTCGACATCCTCCTCCTCCGGCTCGGCCTGCTCGCGGATGAACGCGCGCAGCTCCTCGTCCGAGACCTCGATTCCCAGCTTGTCGGCTGCTGCCTCGAGCACCAGCTCCCGCGCGACGGCCCGGCGGGCCTCGTCGCGGAGACGCTCCTGAAGCTCGGCCGGAGTGTCACCGGTGAGCTGGAGGTACGTCTCCGGCGCGATGCCGCGGCGCTCGAGCGACAGGAGAAACCCCCGCAGCAGCTCAGCGGTGCGCGAGTCGACCAAGGGGCCAGAAGGGTCGACCTGCGAGGCCTCGGCAAGACGGTCGACGGCGGCCGCCCGGAAGGCGCTCTCGATCTCGTCCTCGAGCTGCTTACGCAATCGCTCCTCGATGTCCGAGCGGAGCTCCTCGAGCGTCTGGAACTCGGTCGCCGCTCGCGCCAGGTCGTCGTCCAACGAGGGCAACACCTTTTCCTTGATCTCCTTGACGGTCGCTTCCAGTGAATGCTGCGATCCGTCCGGCCCCGCGTAGTCGATCCTCGCCGGCTGATGCGGCTTCATGCCCACGAGCCCGCGCTCGATCTCCTCGATCAGTGTCCCGTTGCCCAGCTCTACGACAACGTCGCGCTGAGCCTCACCTGATGCGTTCACGAGGTCGGCGACGAGCGTGTCTCCCTCGAGGGCGGGCCGATCATCAACGGGCGTCAGCTCGGCGACGGATTCCTGCACGGCGCGGAGCTCGCGCTCCACCAGCTCTTCGGGCACGTCTGCCTCTCCGGCGGGTACCTCGAGCCCCGTCCAGTCGACCACCTCGGGCTTTGGCTGCACCACGACGGTGGCGGTGAAACGAAAGCTGTCGCGCTCGGAGGACGGCAGCTCGTAGCCGTACTCGGGCTGCGCGACCGGACGAATTCGCGATCGCGCGGCAGCGTTCGAGAACCACCCGCCGATGTGACTCTCTACAGCCTCGGCGTACAGGCGTTCGCGCCCGACCCGCGCGAGCAGCACCGGCATCGGGATCTTCCCTTTGCGAAAGCCGGGAATGCGGAGGCTCGTTGCGAGGTCAGAGGCAGCGTGGTCGATCGCGTGCTTGACCTCCGCGCTCGGAACCTCAATCTCCAGCCGGACCCTGTTCTCCGGCAGCTCCTCGACCTGAGTTTGCACCTACCCATTAGACCAGAGCCTCTGCGGGCTACGTCACCGCTGCTTTCTCGCGATCTCCCGTGCAAGCTCTTCCTTGGTCATCTTCGACCGGCCCTTCACCCCGAGTGAGGCCGCACGCTCGTACAGCTCCTGCTTCGTATTTCCGTAGAGGTCGACTCCGCCAAAGGTCTCGCCCTTCGCGTTCGACCCGCCCGACTTCGCGCGGGGGTCGGAGGGCCCTTTCTCATCCTTCGGCTCCCAGTGATCTTCCACCTTCTCGAACGAGTGCTTGAGCGCGGCGTACGCCGTTCGCTGGGCGCGCTCGCCTTCTCCGTACTGCTCGACGGCGCTGTCGTGGGTCTTGGCCCACGTGCGCTGGGCCTTCCTCGGAGAGCGCTTCAGCGTCTCAGGTAGGTCGTCTTTGGCGGGCATCTCACCTCCTGGCTATCGAAAACTCCACCGCTGGCACGGCGAGAACCGTGGTACGAAAGACACATGCGGGCGAGAGGACTCGAACCTCCACGAGCTTTCGCCCAACGGGTCCTAAACCCGTCGCGTCTGCCAGTTCCGCCACGCCCGCTTCCACGCGAAGGATAGAGACGGCCGCGAAAGATCACCGGAGCGCTAGGACCTCGTTCGCGCCGCTTACGAACAGGCCTGGGCGCGGACCGCCGCCGATCGCATAGACCCGCCCACCAAAGGCCGAGAGGCCCAGGCCGTGGCGAGGCGTCGGAAGATCCGGCAGGCGCCTCCAGCGCCGCGTTCGCGTGTTCAAACCGTAGACGGTCGCGATCGTGCCCCCGGGCGCCTCGCCTCCGGCTGACACGATCGTCGTTCCGACGGCAGCCGCGGCCGTTCCGCCGCGCGCCCCCGGGACAGGCGGCAGGCGCGTCCAGCCCTTGCTCCCCGGCCGGTACACCTCCGTGTGGGCGAGGTTCGTATCGAGCCCTGCCGTTCGGCCCGCGATCGCGTACACACGGCCGGCGGCCGAGGTCACGGCCAGATGCTCTCGAGGCGTCGGACCGGGAATCGTCGACCAGCGCCTGCGCTGGAGATCGAAAGCGAGTCCCCTTTGCGCCAGCCGCGGTGATCCCGTGCCGACGCCGCCGACCACGTAGAGCTTGTTACCGACGATCGCTGCTCCAGCTGCTGCGCGGGGCTCGGGAAGCGCCGGAAGGCTCGACCAGCGACCGTTTGCGAACGCAAACGCTGACCGCAGGCGTTCGCCGTTTCCGCCGTACCCGCCTACGACGTACAGCCTCCCCCCGTGCCCTGCGGCCACGGAATGGTTGACGGCGAGCGGGAGATCCGGCAGCCGCCGCCAGGTGTTCCGAGCAGGCGCATAGGCGTCCACGCGAGGCGACGTGGCCCCATCCGCGAGGTAGCCACCCACGACCACGATCTCTTTCCCGAGGACCGCGACCGCGACCTCGGTTCGCGGCAGAGGGAGCGGAGCGGCTCGTCGCCACTGTTGCACGGCCGAGGCGACGGCAGCGGCCGGGACGAGGGCGACGGCCAGACCAACGACGGCTGCTCGAAGCATTGGTGGATCCTAGTAGCCCCGGGAGGAATCGAACCTCCGCACGCGGATTCGAAGTCCGCTGCTCTATCCACTGAGCTACGGGGCCGTGCCCCAGAAAAGTGCAGCCCGCACGTTCTGGGAAACCTGAGTTAGTCCCTTCGCGCTCGGGAAACCCGGGTCAGGATAGCGCTGGGCTATCCTGTTGATTGCGCGGTGGCCGTAGCTCAATTGGTAGAGCCCCGGGTTGTGGTCCCGGTGGTTGTGGGTTCGAGTCCCATCGGTCACCTATCCACCAAGGCTCCCGCCGCACCTGACAAAGAAAAGCCGGGGCGATCTTGTGGGGGCTGCGGCTCCCCTCGTGATCAAACCCCGGCAACCCCGTAGCCAAAGCCACGGTTTGACTGATTCGTCAATCAAAGGCTAGCGCGAGGTATCGAGCGTGTCAAACGCATGGAGCCGCGGCAGTTCCGCGCGCAGGTCCGCGATCGACTCGAACACGGCAGCCGCGCCCGCTTCGCGGAGCTCCGCTTCGGAGAAGCCACCTGTGAGCACGCACAGTGTCTCGATTCCGGCTCGCCGTGCTGCCTCGCAGTCCCACGGTGTGTCGCCGACCATGACGGCGTCACGATTCCCCGCTTTCTCGAGCGCCGCTTCCACCAGATCCGGGTCCGGCTTGCTCGCCTCGACATCATCCTTCATGGTCCAGGCGTCAACGAGCGCGCGGGCATCCAGCTTGTCGAGGAACTGGTCGAGGTGCGCCTCGATGGCTGAGCTCGCCAGGACGACCGTGTGCCTGCGCTCCTTGAGGTCGACGATCAGGTCGCGCGCCCCTTCCAGAGGCTCGACCTCCTCGATCATCTCGTCGAACAGCCGCTCCCACTCGGCGCGCAAGTCGTCTCCGAGGCGCTCCTCGACGCCCTCGCCCGCAAGGGCCGCGACGTACTTGTCGCCGCCCATGCCGACGTGTCGGTGCAGCTTCCAGAGTGGGAGGACGACGCCGTGGCGCCGGAAAGCCCGGTACCACGCAAGCGCGTGGTGGTAATTGGTGTCGACGAGCGTCCCGTCGACGTCGAGGATCACGGTGCGAGCCACGGCCACTCACCTACCCAGTCACCTCCGGCGGAAACCGGCTCCGAGGACGCGGCTACCTCCGCCGTGCGGTCACCGCGCTACGCTCCTGACGAGCGCCTGTAGCTCAGTGGAAGAGCGGCGGCCTTCTAAGCCGTTGGTCGGGGGTTCGAATCCCTCCAGGCGCATGGTCAGCTATCCGGTCGGCCCGCTTACGTTTCCGCCGCTTGCTCCACCGGGGGCGGCTCGACGACCGGCCTCGGCCGGCGATGACCAAGCCAGTCCAGCAGGATGACCTGGATCGTCCCGGCCACCGGAATTGCCGCCAGCGCGCCCAGGATGCCGGCGAGCTCGGCTCCGATCAGCACCGCGATGAGCACGGCCAGCGGAGAGAGCTGAACCGTGCGCGAGTACACGATCGGGAAGAGAAAGTGATTCTCGACTTGCTGGTAGATGAGGAAGAAGATGAGCACGACGACGCCGGCCGTGACGGAGTCGAGAAAGGCGACCCCGCTGATCACGACTGTGGCGATTACGGCGCCCGCCAGCGGGATCAGGTCCAGGATGGCCACGATGAGGCCGAGCGCGATCGCGTACGGGACGCCCATGACTAGGAGGACGATCGACGACGTGATCCCCGCGATGAGGCTGATCAGCAGATTGCCGGCGACGTAGCCTCCGACCGTTCGGTAGATGTCATGACCCACGCGGCGCCAGCGCGCCTGAGACTGGGCGGGAATCAGCGAGTAGAACCGCTCCATCCATGCCGGCCCCTCGAGGAGCATGAAGAACGTCATGAAGGCGATCGTGATGGTGGCGACGATCAGCGTGATCACGCCCTTGGTCACGGCGAGCGCGGTCCCCGACAGGCCGAGCACCTTGGTCGCGCCTCCGTCCTCCACGGCCGCTCGCACCTTCTCGACCACCTGGTAGTCCGTCTCGAGGAAGCCGAGTGGGCCGCGACCTTCCGTGATGTCCTCGACGTAGCCGGGGAGGGCGTCGACGAACGAGTTGACCTGATCCACCAGCGTCGGGATGAAGAGCGCGCCGATGCCGGCGATTGCCGCCAGCGCGCCGAGGAAGGTGATCGCAGCGGCAAGGCTGCGGCGAGGGACGCCGTGGCGCTGCAACCAGTTCACGGCGGGATTCAGCGCGAGTGCGAGAAACAGCGCCACGAAGATCCAGACCAGGACATGCCGCGCCAGAACGACGATCTCGATGAACGCTGCGACCGCAAGGACGATCCCGAGTACGGACAGGACCGTGCGTGCGCGGAAGCGTATGAAGCGTTCAGGGACCACGTCCGAGAGAGAATCGCGAAGGCACCGGACGTTTAGCGGGCGGTCGACTCGGACAAGCCGTCCGCATCAGCCTGCGCGCAACCAGAATCGAAGCGACAGCGTCCCTGCCGGACGGTCGGGAGGTGACCGTGCGTATCGGCGTCGCCGAGGACTCGTACATCCCACGTCGCGAGCTGCACACCGTAACCGCCGACCTCGTGATGGACGGCGAAGTCGCCGCCACCATCAACACCATTCTCGATCCCGACCAGGATTCCGAGGCACGCGCCCTCGTTCGCGAGCTGGTCAGCGGGCTGGAATCGGGCGAGCTCGAACCGACGGCGGGATCGATTGAGCCGGTCGTCGACCGCCTCCCCGAGACCGGCGCCTAGCCGATAGCCCATCTTCCGGCAGCGGAAGCCCTGGGCCAAAAACAGTAAACGCCGCTTGACCCCTCGCCGAACTTCTGTCACTCTTGGTAACTGCGGCACAAGCCTTCTGCGGAGAATGCTTTGCTCTGATCGTTAGTCGTGCGCGCCGGCGTGGGCCAGTCAGCCGAAACGGGCTCTGCGCGCCATGATGTGTGACCCCGTGCGACCGGCGCGCACCACTAACGCTCAGGCACAGAGCTGATCTCCGCAAGGCTTCGCCGCGCCAGGAAGTTGCGTCTCGAACGGCAGATCGCAGAGCGGACCCGCGAAGCTGGAGGCGATTCTCTCGCGTTCTCGGAACGTCGCTGAGGGCGCGAGGCCGGAAGGGACAGTGCTTTAGCACGGCCCTACTCCTACGGGTCTGGGATGACACCGACGTTAGCCCGCGGCGGAGCCCAGCTCTGCTGGGCGGGAGCGGCGGGCGGCCGAGGACGCGATCGAAGCTAGCGGCGATTCTCTCGCGTTCTCGGAACGTCGGTGAGGGTGCGAGGCCGGAAGGGACAGTGCTTTAGCACGGCCGGCGGAGCCCGGCTCCGCCGGGCGGGAGCCGTCCGCGCGCCCGAGGACGCGAGAGAGCGGGCGGCGGGAATCGAACCCGCATAACCAGCTTGGAAGGCTGGGGCTCTACCGTTGAGCTACGCCCGCCCGATCCTCGGCAAGTAGCGTAGCGACGTGGATCCGTACGCGTGGGCCTGGGATCGCGAGGCCCTTGTGCTGGTGCCGGCTCTCTCCATCGCGTACGCCGCCTCCCTGCGCACCTACCCCGCCCCCCGGTGGCGCGTCGGCGCGTTCGTCGCAGGACAAGCGCTTCTGCTCGCCGTTCTCATCTCGCCGCTGCAGACGCTCGCACTCGGATACCTTCTGAGCGCCCACCTGCTCCAGAACGTCGTGCTCGCCGAGTGGGCGCCCGCTCTCGCAGTGCTGGGTTTGTCACCAGGGCTCGCGGCAGCGCTCCTCCGCCTTCCCGGCGGGCGTTTCTTCACCCATCCGCTGTTCGCGCTGCCGGTTTGGCTCGTGACGTATTTCGCCTGGCACGTCCCGTGGGCCTACGACGCCGCGCTCCGCAACCCGTCCTGGCTCCTTCACCTCGAGCATGCCGCCTACTTCGCCACCGGCTGCCTCCTCTGGTGGCCGGTGATCCACAGTGCGCTGCGGCCGCCGGTCAAGGCTGGGTACCTCT
>JACCTQ010000265.1 GCA_013812265.1 Actinomycetota bacterium | reverse complement strand
GCGGACGTCTGGGCGCTTTCGTCCTACACCGAGAACTTCGGGATCGCCGTGGTGGAGGCACTCGCCTGCGGTCTGCCCAGTGTCATCTCTCCTGCGGTGAACCTCGCGCCCGAGATCGAGCGGGAGCGGGCGGCCGTCGTCGCTGAGCTCCGGCCCGAAGCGTTCGCCGAGGCGATCGGCGATCTGCTCACGGACGAGGGCCGGAGGCAGGAGCTCGCAACGGCCGCCCGTGCGTTTGCAAAGGGCTACGACTGGCCGGAGATAGCTCCGAGGCTGTGTGAGCTGTACCGGGCGGTCGCGGCGGGCGGTCCCTAGCCCGAGGAGACGACCTGACGTGGGCTTCGGGTGGTGCCGCGCGGCGCGCCGCCACTCATGCGGTCGTAGATCCAGCGGTACGTCTCCTCCAGACCCTCCTCGAGGGTGATGGAGGGCTGCCAGCCGAGCCGCTCCTGGACGAGGGCGTTGTCGCTGTTTCGGCCTCGCACCCCCTGCGGGGCATCGAGCCTGTAGCGCCGCTGGAGCTTGGTGTCGGCGATGTCCTCGACGATGTCGACGAGCCGGTTGATCGTCACGAGCCGGCTGCTGCCGATGTTGAGCGGCTCCGACACGTCGCTCTCCATGAGCAGCTGCGTCCCGTGCAGGCAGTCGTCGATGAACATGAAGCTCCGGGTCTGCTCGCCGTCCCCCCAGATCTCGATCTCGTTGGTTCCGTCGAGCAGCGCGGCGATCACCTTGCGGCAGATGGCCGCAGGCGCCTTTTCGCGGCCCCCGTCGTACGTGCCGTGCGGTCCATAGACGTTGTGGTAGCGCCCGACCCGCGTCTCGAGCCCGAAGTCCTCGCTGAAGTGACGGCACATGCGCTCGCTGAAGAGCTTCTCCCAGCCGTACCCGTCCTCCGGCATAGCCGGATAGGCGTCCGGCTCGGCGAGGGGAACCACCTCGGCGGCAAGCTGCTTCTCCTCGGCGTAGACGCACGCCGACGACGAGAAGAAGTACCTGTCGGCGCCGTGGTCGCGGGCGGCCATCAGCAGATGGGTGTTGATGAGCACGGACAGCATGCAGAGCGCCTTGTTGTGCTCGATGAACCCCATGCCGCCCATGTCCGCGGCGAGATTGAACACCTGCCGCACGCCCGCCGCCGCCTCGTAACAGGCGTCCTTGTCGCGCAAGTCGAGCTGCCTCGTTTCCGCGCCGGACAAGACCTGGAACCATTCGTCGATCGCCTTTACGTCGACTGCGCGAACCTCGTGGCCGCGGCGCAGCAGGTCGGCGACGAGATGACCTCCGATGAAGCCGCCGGCACCGGCGACCAGAATCACCGCGTTTTCCCCCAGACCCCCATGCGAGCGCGCAGTATACCCTCGCCTCCAGCGACCTCCGATGCTCGAATTCCCTGCTCAGCTGCTGAACCTCACCGCGTGCCCCACGTGTCTGGCGGGCGAGCTCGCGTTCTTGGACCAGGGTCGCGAGAAGCAGCTCGAGTGCCGTACCTGCGCTGCCGGCTATCCGGTGACAGACGGAGTCGCGAGCCTTCTTCCGCACCTGACCGGGGATGGCGGGTTGCCCGGCGATCACAAAGGCCGCCAGTCCGCATTCTTCGACGAGGGGGCCGGCCCAGAGTACGAGACCACCCGCCCGCATGGAACCGTGGCGTTCCACCGGTTTCTCATCTCCGAGAAGCTGCGCCGGAGCGTCGCCGCCCTGGGATCGCTCGCGGGCCGGAGCGCGCTGGTCGTCTGCGGTGGCTCGGGAATGGAGGCCGAGTTCCTCGCTCGGGCCGACGCAAGCGTAATCACGTCCGACCTCTCGCGCGGCGCGGCCGGCCGGGCTCTGGAGCGGGCCCGGCGGTACGGCGTTCCGCTGGTATCTGTCGTGGCGGACGCTGAGCGCCTGCCGTTCAAGGACGGCGCCGTCGACCTCGTCTACGTCCACGATGGGCTCCACCATCTCGAGGAGCCGTCCACCGGTCTGGCAGAGATGGCGCGAGTCGCCGGCTGGGCGGTGTCGGTCACCGAGCCCGCCCTAGCCGCGGCGACGGCGCTGGCCGTGCGCGCCGGCCTGGCGCTCGAGCAGGAGGAGGCGGGCAACCGGGTGGCCCGCTTGACGCTCGAGGAGGTGGCACGGGGGCTCGAAGGGCGCGGCTTCCGGGTCGTCACCGCCCGGCGGTACGCGATGTTCTATCGTCACAGAGCAGGCCCGGTGGCGCGGTTGCTCTCGAAGCCGCCCCTGTTCCCGGCCGCGAGGGCCGGATACCTCGCGCTGGACGCGGCGATCGCGAGGCTCGGCAACAAGCTCGTGGTGCAGGCGGTCAGGGTTTAAGGCCTACCCGGCCGGCGTGGCGTCGCCGACCGGCTTGACACCCGCGTGCGCCGCGGCCGCGGCCGCGAGCACGTGCTCGAAGCGGTCGCCGATCGCCGTGATGTCGAACGTGGCTTCCGCGTAGGCGCGAGCGTTTCGTCCCAGCCGCTCCCGGAGCGGCTCGTCGTCCACGAGGGCCTTCGCGGCCGCCACGAAACCCTGGGCGTCGCGTGGGTCGACGACGACTCCCGACTCGTTGCCGCTGATGACGCGCGCTGCCAGGTTCTCGTGGGGAATCGCCGCCAGGAGCGGCCGGCCGGCACAGTGGTAGCTGAGTACCTTCGACGGCACGGAGAAGCCGCCGGCTTCCGGCTCGAGGATCACGGCCAGGATGTCTCCACTCGCAAGCACATCCGCAAGCCGCTCGTACGGCTGGTAGCCGAGGACGATCAAATTCTCGAGACTGCGATCGCGAGCGTGCTCCCTCAGCCAGTCCGCGCCCGGCCCCTCCGAGACCACGACGGTGCGGACATCATCCCGCCGAAAGGCCAGGGCGAGTTGCAGCAGCAAATCGGGGTTGTGCTTGAGCCCCAGCGTCCCCGAATACAGGATGACGCGGTGTCCGGCGAGACCGTGGTCACAGGCCCAGGCGTTGTCCCGCGAGCGTAGAGGAAGCTCGTTCAAGGGAGCCCAGTTCTCGATCACGTGCACCTTGGCTGCCTCGAGTCCCCACCGCTCGAGCGTTGGCGAGAAGTCGGGCGAGATGGCCACGATGGCATCGCTCCGCGCCAAGAGGCGGCGTTCGAGGGCGACGAATGCGTTGCCCAGAAGGCGGCCCACCAGCGGGACCCGATCTTCGGCGACCCGCTTCATCGCCACGCTGTAGAGATCCTGCTGCCAGAAGACGAACGGGATCCGGCGGCGGCGGCACTCGCGAAGGAGCAACTGCTGCGAGAAGAGCGGGTTGTTGCTGGAGACGACCACGTGCGGTGCGTAGGCGGCAACCCGCCTGTTCAGGCGCCTGGCGTAGGCCCGCTCCTGACCGATCCGTTTCCAGGGGGAGTACTTGTCCAGAGTCCCGTCGATCCCCACGGCGCCGATCTCGAGTGTCTCGGGGTCGGTCGGGTTGGTCTCGAGTTTTCCCTTGCCCGTCCGGTAGGAGGCGCAGTGCAGGTGAAGAACCGAGTGGCCGCGCCGGGCTAGCTCGCGGCTCAGCTGTACCTGGAACGGGTGGCCCGAGTAGTCGTGGACGAGGATCCGGGAGGGGGCCTGGCTCAGAATGATGCTTCGTCGTCGAGGTGGTTCGAGACAAGCTCCGGACTCCCCGGCCGCCCGTGCCTGTCGACAACCGGCCTGGCGACCAGCTCGGTGACGTGGGACATGTGCTCAGGCTACAGCTGCCGTAGAGCGATTCCTTAATAAGGCTTGGCTAGTCTGGAACGCGTGCGCGACCTCCGGACGCTTTCCCTGCTCCTCGCGGCCTTCGTGCCGCTCGCGGTCGCCGCCGTGCCGAGTGATGCGGCCGGGGCAGGGCCGCTGCGGACGGCCGTGGTCGACTACGAGGGCTTCGACGGAGACGACGCCGCGGTCGTCCTCCAGCGCGTGCGTGCGGCCGGCGCGAGCGCCTTTCGGCTCGACCTCGCCTGGCGCGCAGTCGCGCCGGCGCGGCGCCCGGCCGACTTTCGGCCCGAGAACCCGGCCGATCCGGCCTATCGGTGGGAGAGCTTCGACGAGAAGCTCCGCCTGCTCGATCAGTACGGCCTGGATCCGATCGTGGCGGTGCACTACCCGCCCGCGTGGGCCGAGCGCGCCTCCACGCCGGCCGATCCGGCTGAGCTCGGCCGCTTCCTTCGGGCCGCGGGTCAGCGCTACAGCGGGCGCTTCGAGGGCCTACCCCGGGTCCGCTACTGGCAGATCTGGATCGAGCCGAACGTCAACAAGTTCTTCGCCCCCCAGTTTGCCGGAACACGGCTCGTAGCGCCTACCCTCTACCGTCGGCTCGTGAACGCCGCCGCGGCCGCGCTGCACGGGGTTCGGCCGGACAACCTCGTCATCGCCGGCGGGCTCTCACCCTTCACGGTCAAGGCGGGCGCCACACGAGCGATCGGCCCGCTTCGGTTCATGCGGGACCTGCTCTGCATGTCGAAGGGCCGTGCACCGAAGCCAACGTGCAAGGAGCGGACGCAGTTCGACATCTGGGCGCATCACCCGTACACGTCCGGCGGCCCCACGCACACCGCGTTCCACCCCGACGACGTCTCGCTCGGCGATCTGCCCGAGATGAAGCGCCTGCTGACCGCTGCGGCGAAGGCCCGACGCATCGTTGCCCGCCGGCCGGTCGAGTTCTGGGTCACGGAGTTCAGCTGGGACACGAGCCCGCCCGACCCTCGAGCCGTCCCGCTGAAGCTTCAGGCGCGCTGGGTGGCGGAGGCGCTGTACCGCATGTGGAAGCTCGGTATCGGGCTCATTGCCTGGCTCCAGCTCCGTGACGACCCCTATCCGACCGGGCCTCACCAGTCGGGCCTCTACTACCGCGGCGCCACGATGGCGCGAGACCGGCCCAAGCTCACTCTGACCGCGTTTCGCTTTCCGTTCGTGGCCTTTCCGGAGCGTGGCCGCGTGTTCGTGTGGGGCCGGACGCCCGCGGGGCGGGCGGCAGCGGTGGTCGTCGAGCGGCGCTCCGGCAAGTCGTATCGGCGGATCGGCGCACTGCGCGCGAACCGCTACGGCGTCTTCACCGGGCGCTTGAGCGCCCGCCTCACGAGCCGGGACGTCCTGCGGGCCCGGATCCCGGCCGGCGGCTCGGGCTCCAGCCTCGACTTCTCGCTCGCTCGGGTTCCCGACCGGTTCGTGAACCCGTTCGGGTAGCTCGGCGCTCCGGCTGGTCGTGAGGCCCGCGATGAGGATTCTGCAGGTCACTCCGTACTTCCTGCCCGCATGGGCCTACGGAGGCCCGCCGCGGGTGATGTGGGAGTACGCCTCCGGCCTTGCGCGGCTGGGCCACGAGGTGACGGTGTTCACCACCGACGTGCTCGACGCCGACGAACGCGCGGGACCGGCGCGGGAGAGGCTCGAAGGTGTCGAGGTGCGCCGCTTTGCGAATGTCAGCAACACGCTTGCCTGGCGAGCGAAGAAGTACCTGCCGCGGGGGCTTCTCCCCGCACTTCTGCGCGACGCCCGGAGCTTCGACGCGATCCACGTGACCGACGCACGGACGTTCCTCACGGCGGCCGCGTACGGAACGGCTCGCCTCCGAGACGTGCCGCTCTGCCTCTCGGCCCACGGCTCGCTTCCCGGATCCGCGGGTCTTCGTGGAAAGCTGAAACGTCTATATGACCGGGCCCTCGTCGGGCCGATGCTCGAGCGCGCCGCGCTGCTGCTGGCCCAGACCGACCACGAGGCGCGGCTCTACCTCGAAGCGGGCGCTCGACCCGAGACGGTGCGTCTCCTTCCGCTTCCTCTCGAGCTGCCCGGTGTCCCCGCGGAGCAGGGCCTGCTGAGGCGCCGCGCCCAGCTGTCCGACGGTGCCCGGGCGCTGCTCTTCCTGGGGCGCATTCACCGGCTCAAGGGGCTCGACCTCCTCGTCGAGGCCGTGGAGCCCCTGCTGGTCGACGACGAATCGCTCGTGCTCGTCGTCGTCGGCCGGGACGACGGTCACTGGGACGAGGTGTCGAATCGCTTCTCACACCTCCTCGACCGCGGGTCCGTGCGCTTCATCGGCCCCCTCTACGGAGAGGAGCGCTTCGCGGCCTATGCGGAGGCGGATGTCTTCTGCCTCACACCCCGCCACTGGGAAGAGACGTCGCTCGCGGCGCTGGAGGCGGCCGCGTGCGGAACCCCGGTCGTGGTGTCCGAGCAGGCGGAGATTCCGGGACTGACGGAGTCCGGTGGAGGCTTTGTCGTGCCGCTCGAGCGCGACTCGATTCGCGCCGCCGTGGAGACCGCCCTCGCCCGCTCGCAGGAGATGGGCGCCCGCGCCCGCGAGCACGTCGAGCGCCGGCACGCGAAGGAGGCGGTGGTGGCGAGGCTCGAGGCCTATCTGCTGGAAGCGACCGCTGCGGAGCGCTCGGCGCCGTAAAGGCCCACGGCCAGCGCACCCGAGCTCCAGAGCAGCGCATCGGCCCCGATCTCACCGCTCAGGTTGGACGCCACGAAGGCGAAGAGGAACAGGCTCACGAGGAAGAGCGCATCCGGGTCGCGTGACGG
>JACCTQ010000214.1 GCA_013812265.1 Actinomycetota bacterium | reverse complement strand
AGCTCGTGCGTCTCCGTCAGACCGATCGACTTCTCCGCCAGCCCAGGATGCGGGCCGTGCGGTATCCCCGACGGGTGGAGAGTCACGGAGGAGACCTCTATACCCCGGCGTGAGCCGAAGTTGCCGGACACGTAATAGATCATCTCCTCGGAGTTCAGATTCGAGTGGTGGTAGGGGATCGGCACCGCCAGCGGATCGAAGTCGAGCTTGCGCGGACAGAACGAGCAGATGACGAAGTTGCGCCCCGCGAACGTCTGGTGCGCGGGGGGCGGCATGTGGATGCGCCCCGTGATGGGCTCGAAGTCGTTGATGTTGAACGTCCAGGGATAGACGTACCCATCCCACCCGACGACGTCGAAGGGATGGTAGTCCAGGACGTATGTCTGGTAGCCGTCCCTGACCCGGACCGTGACTTCGAAGTCTCCTCGCTCCCGATGGGTTCGCAGGTCCGTCGGTGGGTGGATGTCCCGGTGATAGAAGGGCGCGTGCTCGAGTAGCTGCCCGTACGCGTTGCGATACCGGCGCGGGATCTCGATCAGCCCGGGCGACTCGAACACAACGTAACGCTGCGGCCCCTGCGGAGCAAAGCGGTACGTCGTGCCACGCGGAACGACGACGTAGTCGCCCTCCGCATAGGGCAGATCGCCGTAGATGGTCTCGAGCACGCCCGAGCCCTCGTGGACGAAGATCACCTCGTCGCCCTCGCCGTTCCGATAGAAGCCTTCCATCGCCCCGTCGGGGCGGCAGAGCGAGATCTCCACATCCGCGTTCCACATGAGCAACTGACGGCCGGTGACGGCGTCGCCCGCGGCCGGAATGTCAGCCGTCCGGAAGTGCCGGTGGGCGTGGGCGCCGGGAACCCATTCATCCCGCTCGATGGGCTCGAAGTCGCCCAGCTCGCGGATTCGGCACGGCGACTGGAGGTGGTACAGAATCGACTCGTTGCCCGTGAACCCCTCGAGCCCGACGACCTCCTCGGTCAGAAGCGTGCCGTTCTCTCGAAACTGGATGTGCCGCTTGCGCGGAACCTCGCCTCGAAGCTGGTAGATCGGCATTAGATGATCGAGTCCAGATAGGAGTGCATCTAGGGCGTCCTTTCGCGGGCGTTGCTCTCCGGGACGAGAATACCCTCACCGACCGGCGACGCCGATTTGCGAGAGAGCGCCGCGGGACTTTCGGGACCACTCGGGCGCTCGTCTGCAGCACGACCGTTCACGTCCTCATTACCAGCGCTTTAGGGAACGCTCATACGCGCCTCCTAGCCTGCTCTGCGTGCAGACACTCGTGGCCATCGCCCTCGCCACCATGCTTCCCACCGCCGGGTGGGCGTCGCAGACCGAGCAGCCGGCGCGTTTCGACCTTGCGGCTCTGACGGTGAACGGCAGGACGGTACTGGGCAAGCCCATCCCGTCCGTCACCGCCGTGTTCGGCAAGCCGACGACGGTCACCCGGTTCAAGTACGCGACCTATCTCCGCTACGGGCCTAAGCGCACTTACAGGGTCCTGGTCGGCTTTCGCACCCATCGAGGCCGGCTTCTGGCCACATCCCTTCGTTTTCAGAGCCCGCAACTGGTCGAGAGGCGCCTGGGGCGCGTGCTCGCGCTGAGGCCCGAGGCTATCCAGTCGCGCGTGCAAGCCGTGTACGCCGACACCTTCCGGCTGGCGTACGAGTACCAGTGCCTGAAAGGCGCCTGCGAGGGCTCCTTTTCCACGCTTCGAGGGCGCGGTGGCTTCGGCTTCGGGATCGCGGGCGGCCGGAGCTTCATTAGGATCACGTCCTGAGCAGCTCGCAAGGACTCGACTCGGCGGGCGCGTAAAGGGGTCTGATGCTTCGGAGAATGACGATGCTGTCGTCCGTGGCCGCCGTGGCGGCCGTCTTTGCCACGGGCGCGGCGCCCGCCGGTCAGGACGGCGACCTGGACGGCTTCGACGACGCGGCCGACAACTGCGCGGTCGTCTACAACCCCGATCAGCGAGACGACGACCGAGACGGCCTCGGAAACACGTGCGACTCCTCCCCGGGGGTTCTGCCCGTTCGGGATTCGTTTCTGATTCTTTACCTGCGCGACCAGGACGGCCGGCCGATCGGTGCCGGGCCGAGCGCTCCGTGCTTCGAGCACACGAACTACGAGTTCGACCAGGTCAAGCGGTCGCCCGAGGTCACTTGTCCGCATGAGACAGGTTGGGTGCAGTTCCTGATCACCGAGGCGTCAGGTCTCACGCGCCAGGAAATCGTGCAGCTTTCGCCGCCGCCCGGGTGCATCGGGGGACTCGCCGGGACGCTGGCGCACGCGTACGAGGCTGGTTCCTGGAAGACGATGGAGCTCCGCTACACCTGCGGAACGCCTCCTCCGCCACCGCCTCCTCCTCCGCCGCCCCCGCCTCCTCCACCGCCTCCACCTC
>JACCTQ010000210.1 GCA_013812265.1 Actinomycetota bacterium | reverse complement strand
GAGGTGGAGGTGGAGGTGGAGGTGGAGGTGGCGGGCTCGGCGGCGGCGGCGGCGCAGGAGGAGGAGCGGGAGGCGGTGGTGGAGGAAGCGGAGATGGAGTGGTAGCACCGACGGTGAACGAGCCGCGCATCTCGATCGAGTGCGGGTCGCACAGGTACACGTATTCGCCCCCCGTCAGACTCACCGTCCAGGTGACCTGGCCGACGAACTCGACTCCGGTAGCCAGGTCGACTCCGGGCCCGATGAGGTGGAATTTGTGGAGGTCGGACTCGTCGCGGACGTCGACGGTGTACGACCCCGGCGTCAGGTCGTTCAACGAGCCGCCTGTGGTAGAGCTGAGATAGATCGTGTAGCTCGGGCCTACGGTACCGATCAGGTCCCCGTCCCCGACGGCGGCCGGCGCCGGGAGCGCGACCGTGACCGCCGCCACCAAGGTGGCGGTCACCAGCCATCGCGGGCTCACGATCTGCGCCTCACGTCACCCATCTACGTGACCCGGAGCGAGCCCTTCATCGAGCGAGCGTGTGGGTCGCACAGGTAGCGATACATGCGCTTCTCGAGGCGCACCTTCCAGGTCACGGTGCCAACGAAGCCCACACCTGTGCGCTTGTTCAATCCCGGGCCGACGAGGTGGAAGTTGTGCATCGCCGAGCGATCCCGCACCGTGATCGAATAGATCCCCCGCTTCGTCGTCTTCACGATCCCGGCGCCCTTCCTGAGCGAGATCGTGAAACCGGGTCCGACCGAGGCAGCCAGCTTCGTCCCTCCCTTGGCCGGTGGCGGGGGAGGCGGCGGTGGCGGTGGAGGCGGCGGTGGTGGAGGAGGCGGAAGCACCGTCGGCCCGGGCACGGTGAAGCTCCCACGCAGCTCGTTCGAGTGCGGGTCGCATAAGTACGTATAGGTCCCGCCGGTGACGGTGACGGTCCAGGTCACCTCGCCGACGAAACCCACCGTGGTCGTTTGGCTCACGCCCGGCCCGGTGAGGTGGAAGTTATGCATGTTCGAGTTGTCGCTCACCGTGATCGTGTGCGATCCGGCCTCGAGCTGGGTCACGGTCCGACCGGCCTCGTCGACGAGCGTGATCGTGAAGCCTGGGCCGACGGTTCCTCTCAGCGATTTCGCGGCCGCGGCCGCGGGAAAGGCCACCGCGACGGCGGCAATGGCAGCGAGCGGGACAAGGCGGAAGAACAAGGGCAACCCCTTTCATAATTCAGAAACGAAGCGCTTCCTTCCATACGTAGCGAAGCGCCGGCCGGATTGCATGAGTGCAACGAGGGAGCTCCGCTGAAAGAGCGACCCGCCCGCCCTGCGCAGCAAGGCTTTACACTTAGTGCGTGGCGATCCGCAAGGACGCGAAGGTCGAGCTGATTCGGACAGTGCCGCTCTTCGCGCACTGCTCCAAGAGAGAGCTCGCTCAGATTGCGGCGATCGCCGACGAGATCGACTTCCCGTCCGGCAAAGAGCTGATCCGCGAAGGAGACCGCGGGCGCGAGTTCTTCGTCCTCCTCGAGGGGACCGTCGACGTCCAGCGAGGAGGCACGAAGCTCGCGACCCTGAAGGCCGGTGACTTCGTGGGGGAGTTCGCGCTGGTGTCCCGAATTCCGCGAACGGCGACGGTCACAACCACCTCACCCGTCCGCGCGCTCGTGATCACCGATCGCACCTTCCGGTCGCTCCTCGACGACGCACCGCAGATCCAGGTCAAGGTGCTCGAGGCGCTGGCTGCGCGCCTCGCGCAAATCATCCAGACGCCTACCCTCTGAGCTCCGCGTCGAAGCGCTCGGCGAGCGCGTCGACGATGCGCTGTCTCAGCCGGGCCGCGTCCTCGTCGGAGAGGGTTCGCTCAGGCGACTGAAACTCGACGCGAAAGGCGATCGACTTCCGGTCGGCCCTGATCGGGGCCCCGCGGTAGACGTCGAACGTTTGCAGCTCACGCAGCTCCGGTCCGGCCGCCTCCCGCGCGACCTCGGCGAGCGCGCCGGCAGACACGTCCAGCGGTACCACGAAGGCGAGATCCTGGCGAACCGCTGGATAGGTGATGACGTCCGCGTACTGGACCGGCTCCTCGGCAGCGTCCGCGAGAGCCACCAGGTCGAGCTCGAATCCGCCCCATTGGCCTTCGAGGACAGTGGGATGCAGCTCGCCCAGAATTCCGGCCTCGATCACGGCCGTTTTGCCCGGGTGTAGCAGCGCGTGCGCGCCCCGTTCGTACCGCGCGGGTGCTTTCAGCGTTCGCTGGAGAGCCTCGACGACGGCTTTGACCCGTGCGAAGCCGCCCTCGGTCACGCCGGCCACGCGAACACGCTCGTCGGGCAGATCTGCCCCACGCGGGAGGTACACACGCGCGATCTCGAAGAGCGCGATTCGCTCGTTCCCGACCTCCAGATTTCGTCGCGCCGTCTCGATGAGGTTGGGAAGAAGGGAGGTCCGCAGCACAGCGAGCTCGACCGAGATCGGCTCCGGTAGCCGGAGTGCCTCGGGGTCGGCGTCCTCACGAGCGAGCGAGGGCGTGCAGACCTCCGAGAGCCCGAGAGCCGCGAGCGTGTCCTCGATTCTCCGGCGCAACCGCTGCTCATGGCTCAGGCGACCGGTCATCTCACGCCGCACGGGAAGCGTGAACGGCACGTCCTCCAGCTTGAAGCGGGCGACCTCCTCGACCAGATCGACCTCCCGCGTCAGGTCGCGCGCGCGCCATGTCGGGACCGTTTGCATACCGTCCTCCCGCTCCAGGCCGAGTCGCGCGAGGATGTCGTACTGCTCCACCGGGTCCACCTCCAACCCCATGGATGTACTCGCGTACTCGGGCCGGTACGAGACGACGGGACGTCGGGGCAGATCACCCTTTACGTCCGTGTGGCCGACCCACCGGGCGCCGGTCAGATCGACGATCAGCTCGGTGCCGAGCACGGCTGCCGTCTCGGCGAGATACGGGTCGACCCCCTTCTCCCATCGGTTCGAACCTTCGGTCCTCAGCCGAAGCCGCTCGGAGGTCCGCCAGAGTCCGGAAGGCTCGAAGTTTGCCGCCTCGAGCAGCACGTTGGTCGTGCTCTCCGTGACCTCTGTCTCCTCGCCGCCCATGATTCCTGCGAGCGCGACCGAGCGCTCGGCGTCGGCGATCATGAGATCGCATGAATCGAGCTGCCGAACCGCGCCGTCCAGCGTTCGCAGCTCCTCGCCCGGTCGTGCCCGCCGGACAACGATCCGTTCTCCACCGAGCGCGTCGAAGTCGAAGGCGTGGAGTGGATTCCCGAGATCTAGCATGACGTAGTTCGTCACGTCGACGACGTTCGAGATCGGACGCATGCCGGCTGCGGTCAAACGAGCTCGCAACCACAGAGGAGACGGGCCGATGCGGACATCCCGGAACAACCGACCCACGTACCGCGGGCAACCATCGAGATCCTCGACCGCCACGTCGACACGCTCGCTGCCCGCCGGCTCCGGATCACGACCGGGCGGGGGCGAAAGCTCCAGGCGGAAACCGACCGCAACCTCGCGCGCGACGCCGTACACGGACAGGAGGTCGGGCCGATTGCCGGTGATTTCCAGGTCGAGCACGATCTCCTGGAGCGGGAGCAGATCGGACAGCGGCGTGCCGGGCTCGCCCCGGTCGAGCACCAGGATGCCGGTGTGGTCGGGCCCCAGCTCGAGCTCGCGCTCGGAGAGAATCATCCCCTCCGAGATCTCGCCCCGAAGCTTGCGGCGCTCCAGCGTCAGCCCGCCGGGCAGGGTGGCGCCCGGGAGCGCGACCGCGACCGTCGCCCCCGTGCCGAAGTTCCACGCCCCACACACGATCTGGTAGGGCTCGCTCTCCCCCACGTCGACGTGACACAGCTGCAGACGGTCGGCATTCGGGTGCTTGCCTGCCTCCACGACGCGCCCCACCCGGAAGAGGTCGAGATTGCCGTCGACGTCGGGAACACCGCGACGGTCGATAGCCGCCACGACGGCCGTGGAGACGGCGAGGCGGTCGGCGAGCTGCTCCACGGGCATGTCCAATGGGACGTAGTCGCGCAGCCAGCTGAGTGGAACCTTCATCTCTTCGTCTCCCTAGAACTGCCGCAACACGCGCAGATCGTTCTCCCAGAACGGGCGGATCTCGGGGATGCCGTGTCGTAGCTGCGCGGCGCGCTCGATGCCACAGCCGAACGCGAACCCCGACCACTCGGTGGGATCGATGCCCACGTTCTCGAAGACTTGCGGATCCACCATGCCGGCGCCGCCCATCTCGATCCAGCCGGTGAACTTGCACGTCCTGCATCCCGCCAGCTCGCAGATCGGACACGAGACGTCAGGCTCGATCGAGGGTTCGGTGAAGGGGAAGAAGTGCGTTCGGAACCGCACCTGCCGCTCTTCCCCGTAGAGCGCGCGCATGACGTGCAAGAGCGTGCCCTTGAGATCCGCAAGGGTCAGGTGACGATCGACGGCAAGGCCCTCGAACTGATGGAAGATCGGGAATCGCGTCGGCGTGATCTCATCACGGCGATAGACCCGTCCGAGGGAGACCATGTAGATCGGAGGAGGCTTGGCCTCCATGACGTGGATCTGCGACGGAGACGTCTCTGTCCGCAACACGCGCTCCTCGTCGAGGAAGAACGTGTCACGGGGGGATCGCGTGGGATGAGCGGGAGGAAAGGCCAGCTGATCGAAGTTGTAATACGTGGTCTCGACCTCGCGATCCTCGATCACCTCGTAGCCGAGCCCGAGGAACGCGTCCTCGACCACTCGGCGCGTGAGGGTCGTCGGGTGCAGCGTCCCCAGGTGCACCTCGTCGCCGGGAAGGCTGACCGTCACGTCGAGCGCTTCCGCGCTCAGGGCGTCCTGCAGCGCAGCCGAGCGGAGCTCGTGCTCGCGCTCCGCAACAGCGCTTTCGATGCGCTCGCGAGCGGTATTGAGCGCGAGACCGCTCTCGCGGTCGCGAACGCCCCGCAGCGCCTGCTTCAGCTCGCTTTTCCGGCCGAGGTAGCGGACGCGGGCATCGTCAAGAGCGCCGAGAGTCGGCGCACTGGCGATTGCGCTCAGGGCCTCGCTCTCGAGCGCCGCCACATCCATCGCGGCGACTGTACCAACGCTCTCTCTCCTGCTCATTCGCTCCTCCTTGGTCGAGTCTGCTCTGCCGGGTAGCGCCCCGGCCGAGAACGGAGGAACGGCGGTGAGCTACGCGAGCGCGGCAGCCACCGACGCCCCGGCTCCGGGCCGGGGCGAGCTAAACAGCGCCTTCGTCGTCGCCACCACACCGACAGGATACTCCCCCGGGAGAATGGCGTGCATGAGCGGGTATGACGCAATCGCGGACCTGTACGACCCGTGGAGCCGGAGCGTCGTGGAGGACGTAGCCTTCTATACGGAGGAAGCGGCCTGTGCTGGACCTCCTCTGCTGGAGCTCGGCGTCGGCACCGGGCGGATCGCAGTGCCGATCGCGGCCGCCGGAATCTCTGTCATCGGCGTGGACAGCTCCGCCGGGATGCTCCGTGTCTGTAGGGAGCGGGCCGGGCTTGCCGGCGTGTCGGAGCGGCTAGATTTGCGCCTAGGCGATCTCCGCGATCCACCGGTCTCGGAACGGCTCTCCCTCGTCATCTGCCCGTTCCGCTCCTATCTGCATCTTTCCGACGACGCCGACCGTCTACGCGCGCTCCGTGCCGCACGCAGGCTGCTGGTCCCCGGTGGCCGCTTGATCTTCGACGTCTTCGCGCCCGGCGAGGACGACATCGAGGCAACACACGGCCGCTGGCTCGAGCGCGAGCCGGGCATCTTCGAGCGCGCCGACTGGGACACCTGCTCGCGAACTCTGACACTTTCGGTTCGCGGAGCCACGGGTGAGACCACGATGTCGCTCGCGTGGATCTCGCAGACCGAATGGCGGGATGTGCTGGAGCGAGCCGGATTCACGATTGATGCCTGCTATGGCTGGTTCGACCGGCGGCCCTATGATGGCCGCGAAGACATGGTCTGGATCGCGTCGAAGCATTAAGGTCGCTCACATGCTCTGGCTCATCGTGATCGTCGTGGCGCTGCTCATTTTGGTATTGGCCGTAGTGCTCGTCTACAACCGGCTCGTTCGACTGCGTAACCGCGCGGACAACGCGTGGGCGCAGGTGGACGTCCAGCTCCGCCGCCGCTATGACCTCGTTCCCAACCTGGTGGAGACGGTCAAGGGCTACGCTTCCCACGAGCGAGCCACGTTCGAGAACGTGACGCGCGCCCGTACGGCCGCGCAGCAAGCTTCCAGCGTAGAAGGGCAGGCGCAGGCCGAGAACGTGCTTACCGCGGCCATAGGCCGGCTGTTCGCGGTGGCGGAGGAGTACCCCGAGCTGCGCGCGTCCGAGAATTTCCAGCAGCTGCAGGAACAGCTGGAGGAGACCGAGGGGGACATCGCCGTCTCGCGCCAGGTCTACAACGACGCCACGCTCACCTACAACAACGCAGTTCAGACGGTGCCCACGAACATCGTGGCCGGGGCGTTCAACTTCCCGTCCAGGCCATACTTCACGATCGAGGAGTCAGTGCGGGAGGCACCGCAGGTCCGCTTTTGAGGCGGATTCGAGCCGTCTCGGCCGCCGCAGGTCTTCTTCTCGCGCTCGCCGTGCCCATCTCGGCGGCGGCAAAGTCGTACACCCTTCCGCGCGCCGACGTCCGGATCCAGTTGGGCTCGGACGGGGCCCTCTCTGTCGAGGAACGCATCACGTTCGCCTACGAGGGCAGCTTCACGGGCGCGTTCCGGGACATCCCGCTGCGCAAAGGGGAGTCTCTCTCCGAGGTGTACGTCGCGGAGGGCGACCGGTTCTACCGCCCCGGGGCCTCCGCCGAGCTAGACAGCACCGGAGCGCCCGGCACCTTCGGCACCGATCGGGACAATGGGCGCGTTCGCATCGTCTGGCATTACGCCGCGACTGACGAGGTGCGAACGTTCCGCATCGGTTATCGCCTCGCCGGCTTGACGGTGGCCTACGACGACGTGGTGGACGTGAACCTCAAGGTGTGGGGCAACCACTGGCCTGTCCCGGTTCACGACCTGACCGCGTCCGTCGATTTTCCGGAACTGTCGTCGGTGCAACCGTCGCGCGTCTACGGGCATCCCGCCTGGGTGCGCGGCGAGCTACTCCGGAAGCCGGGCGGCGTCACTCTCCGTGCCCGGGATGTTGCAGCCGGACAGTTTGTCGAGCTACGCGTGGTGGCTCCGCGCGCCGTTCTGCGGCAGACCGGCGGCGCAGACGTTCGCCCCGGAAACGGACTGCAGCGCATCGTTGCCGAGGAACGCGACGACGCGGCAAACGTCGAGAACGACCGACGCCGGATCCGCGAGGCGCTGGGATCGCTACCGCAGTACTTGCTGCTGCTCCTCGGTCTCGCAACCGCGCCCGGGCTCGCTGCGCTGCTGCTCGTCTACCGGCTCTACGGCCGCGAGCGCTCGAGCGGTTACGACAGGGAATATGAGCAGCAGCCGCCGTCGGAGCTTGCGCCAGCACTCGTTCCCGCCCTTCTTCGCCAGTCGGGCGACGTGGGGTCACACGAGTTCACGGCGACGCTGTTCGATCTGATTCGGCGCGGGCGCTATCGAGCGCGTGGAGTTACCTCGGAGCGGAAGCTCTGGGCCGGCCTGCGGACGGAGGAGGTCGCCGATCTGGAGCTCGAGCGCGGCGAGCCGCTGGCAGGGCTCTCCCCGTTCGAGACCGACGTCGCGACGGTCGTGGACCACGTCCTCGACGGCGGCGCGGAGCGTCTCTCTCGTTTTCGGGACCGCATCGAGGAAGATCGGAAGGAGAACAGCAAGCGGTTCGCCTCGTTCAAGGGGCATGTCGAGGAAGCGATCAAGGAGCGGAGGTGGTTCGAGGACCGCGGCCTCAGGCTCCTGCTCGCGGCGCTCCTCGCGCTGGTGGTGCCCGCGGGAGTGCTGCTCTGGATCGGGATCGCCGGCTTCCGCGCGGAAGCACCACGCTGGGGCGATATCGTCCTGATCGCGCTCGGGGTTTGCGCAGCCGTGAACGCGGCGATCCTCCTCGTCAGCGCGTTCGCGGTGCGGTTATGGAGGCGCCGGCGCCCGGAGGCGCAGCGGGAGGCCGAGCGATGGGAGGCGTTTCGCCGCTACCTGACCGACTTCCCGCGGCTGGCCGATGCCCCGCCGGCGTCGCTCGAGTTGTGGGAGCGGTTCCTCGTCTATGGCATCGGCCTGGGCATCGCCGAGCGCGTCCTCCAGGGAGCCCAGCTCCACATGCCCGAGCAGCTTCACGACGCAAGCTCCGTTTACTGGATCAGCGGTCATGGAGATCTGGGCTCGGGGCCGTCGGCGCTCTCCATCGCCGATCTGAGCTCGGGCTTCGGTTCCGCCCTCTCGCCGCCGTCCAGCGGCTCCGGTGGCGGGTTCTCGGGAGGTGGTGGTGGAGGCGGGGGCGGTGGTGGAGGCGGGGCGTGGTGAGCCCCGGCTAGGGCAGGAGCTCGACCTCGTCGCCGTGCGTCACGTCGCCCGTCTCGAGCACGCGCGCAAGCATGCCGCGGCGGCCCTCCAGCTCCGCCTGCAAGCCCGGCCGTAGCTCATCCATCCGCGGGCAAGGGTCGCACACCATCGTGACCTCGAAGGTGGCCTCCCCTACTCGGAGCCGCTGCCCGATGCTCCAGCTGCGGACGTCAGCGCCGGACACGGTGAAGTTCTCGCGGATCTGACCGGGCTCCACGCCGACCGCCTCCAGATGCTCGGCGGACGCGAACAGCACCTGCCGCTTCGAGCGCGGCCTGGCGTGAGCGCAGCCGTCGAGGCCGTGGCCGGCGACGGCGCGGACGCGCTCCTGCGACGTCATGCGGCCGCTGTTCTTCCCGGGAGACGTCCAGACGCCGGTGACGGAGACCATGACCTAAGTGTAGGTCTTGGCGCGCTCCTACATGCGCAAGGTCGCACAGTGCACTCGTACCGGCGGCGGTCGCGCTTGCCCTTGCGGCTTCACTTCTCGTCGCGCTTCAGCTCCGAGGTCGGGCCGTAGCTCGATTTCCGAGCAATGCGGTGCGACCGCATATCGCTCCGACCGTCTTGGCCCCGCCCTGTCGCCAGCTCGTAGAGCGCGATGGCGCCTGCGACCGCGACGTTCAGGGACTCGGCGTCCGGCGCCAGCGGAATCGACGCCGTTCCGTCGCAGACGGCCAGGACGTCGGCCGGCAACCCCTCTCGCTCGGCGCCCAGCACGAACGTCACACCGCCGGCGTAACGAAGCTCCTCCAGGGGCTGGCCACCGCGCGGCACAAGGGCGACCCACGGGCGCGGCGCAGCCTCGAACTGTCCCATCGGCACACGGAAGACGGCCCCCATCGAGGCGCGCTGCGCCTTGGGCCCGGTCGGATCGGCGCAACCCGTCGACAGGGCGACGAAGGCCGGCCCCAACGCGTCGGCGGTGCGCAGGAGCGTTCCGAGATTCCCGGGATCGCCGACGTGCCAGAGAGACAGCCCGGTCGGCCGAGACCCGCCTTCGCCCAGGGCGGGAAGGTCGCCTCGGCGGAAAACCGAGATGATCCGCGGAGGATGCGCCAGAGCCGAGATTTTCGCCAGCAGCGCGGGGGCAACCGCTTCGGCCTCGCCTAGGCCGTGGAGCGAAACGGGGCGCTCACCGTCCACCAGTGTCTCTACCGGCTCGAGGCCCGCGTCGATTCCCGCCTGCACCAGATCCTCACCCTCGCAGACGAACAGGCCGAGCTTCTCGCGCTGGCGCCTGGACGCGAGGCTCCGGACGAGCTTGAGACGCGTGTTCGCCGACGACGTGATCATCGGCCGACCCGGTCGACCCATGCTTGACGAGTTCTTGGCCCGAGCGCCGGTCAGGCCTCGAGCGCAGCTTTCGCGCGCTCCGCGATCTCGCCGAAGGCCTCGGGGTCACTCACGGCCAGGTCGGCAAGGATCTTGCGATCGAGCTCGATATTGGCCTTGCGGCAACCCGCGACGAACTGGTTGTACGACAGGCCGTGCTGCCGCGCCGCCGCATTCACCCGGATGATCCAGAGGCGCCGGAACGTTCGCTTCTTGACCTTGCGGTCGCGGTAGGCGTAGACCAGCGAGTGCTCTACCTGCTCCTTCGCGCGCCGGTAGCTGGAATGCTTGAGGCCCCAGTAGCCGCGCGCTTGCTCTAGCACCTTGCGCCGCTTCTTGCGGGCGTGGACGGACCGCTTTACGCGTGGCATCGCTCAGCGACCCTCGAGCAACTTCTTGACTTGAGGGACGTCGCTCGGTGCGACCGCCGCGTCCTTGCCGAAGCCGCGCTTACGCTTGGGGGACTTCTTCTCGAGCAGGTGACTCTTCATTGCGCGCCGGCGCAGGAGCTTGCCCGTTCCCGTCAGCTTGAACCGCTTCTTCGCCCCGCTGTGTGTCTTCTGCTTTGGCATCGTCCTTGGTCACTCCTGCGTTCTTTGTCGGGCCTAGCACCATCACCATGTTGCGACCATCGAGGAGGGGTGGAGACTCGATGATCCCGAGTTCCTTGACGTCCTCGGCAAGACGCATCAGGAGGTCCCGGCCCCGCTCGGGGTGCGTCGTCTCGCGACCCCGGAACATGATCGTGACCTTCACCTTCGCGCGCTGGTTGAGGAAGCGCACGACGTGGCCCTTCTTCGTCTCGTAGTCGTGTATGCCGATCTTGGGTCTGAGCTTGATCTCCTTGACGTGGATCTGAAGCTGGTGCTTGCGGGCGAGCTTGGCTTTCTGCTCCTGTTCGTAGCGGTACTTGCCGTAGTCCATCACCCGCGTGACGGGAGGATCGGCTTGGGGAGCAACCTCTACGAGATCGAGATCCTTCGACTGCGCGTACTGAAGGGCCTCGCTCGTCTGCTTGACACCTATCTGTGTTCCGTCCTCGTCGACCAGACGCACCCGCGGGGCCCGGATCGCGTCGTTGATCCGAACCTGCGGGACCGGGCGGACGGGTTCAACGTGGCGCCGTGGCCTCAAAGAGCTCTCACCAAACCGCTATTTCCTCCTCCATGAAACGACAAAAATCGCTGCAAGCAGCGGCAGGTCCCCGTGTCCCGCGACTCCCTTGAACCTCCGACGAACTCAGGGCTCCGGAGGTGAGGAACGGATTCGCCCCTGCTTTGCAGGCCCAGAGCTTAGCAAGCCCCTCACTGTGCCGGCTGCGGCCCCGCGCCGCCGGCGACGCGCCCTGAACTCGCGGCGAGCGCGCGGAACTCCTCCACGAGCGCCTGCAACGACTTCGTATCCTGTTTGCCCCCGCGCTCGCGAACGGCGAGCGAGCCGGTCGACTCGCGGTCGCCGTACACGATCACGCGCGGGATCTTCTCCACCTCGGCGTCGCGAATGCGCTTGCCCACCGTCTCGTCGCGCTCGTCGACCTCCACGCGAAAGCCCTCGGCGCCGAGGCGGTCGCGCACCTCCGCCGCGGGCGCTCGGTGTTCCTCACCCACCGGCAGTATCCGTACCTGGACCGGGGCGAGCCAGAATGGAAAATCGCCGCCGAAATGCTCGATCAGGATGCCGATGAAGCGCTCGAATGAGCCGTAGAGTGCACGGTGAACCACGTAGAGGGAATGCTCCGTGTTGTCCTGCCCCACGTAGGTGAGGCCGAAGCGCGAGGGCATCTGTGAGTCGAGTTGGATCGTCCCCATCTGCCACTTGCGCCCCAGCGCGTCATCCATGAAAAGATCGATCTTCGGCCCGTAGAACGCCCCCTCGCCGGGGGCCACGGTGTACGGGATGCTGTTGAGCTTCAGCGCTGCCTCGAGAGCGGCCTCGTTGCGATCCCACTGCTCGTCGGTGCCGATCTTGTTGTCCGGCCGGGTCGCGAGCTCGGCGCTCGCGGACATCCCGAACAATCCGTAGAGGTAGCGCGCGTAGTCCACCACGGCCGCAATCTCGTCCTGGATCTGATCCTCGGTGCAGAAGATGTGGGAGTCGTCCTGCGTCACGATGCGGACGCGGAGGAGCCCGTGCAGCGTGCCGGGAATCTCGTCGCGGTGGAGCGGCGTCGGCTCGGCGTACCGAAGCGGGAGCTCCTTGTAGCTTCTCGGCCGGCTCCCGAACAGGAGCATGTGCCCGGGGCAGTTCATGGACTTCATCGCCCACGGCCGACCGCGAACGTCCAGCTTGAACATCAGATCCTCGTACTTCGGGAAGTGGCCCGAGGTCCAGAACGTCTCTGCGTCGTAGATGATCGGTGTCTTGACCTCCAGGTAGCCGCGGCGGGCGTTCTCGCGCCGGCGAATCGCCTCGAGCTCGTACCACAGCACCATCCCTTTGGGATGCCAGAGTGGCGACGCCGGCGAGCGCTCGGAAAAGTGGAACAGATCGAGCTGAGGGCCGAGTCGCCGGTGGTCGCGACGCTTCGCCTCCTCCACACGTTCGAGGTACGAGTCGAGATCCGACTGGGAGTAGAACGCGGTGCCGTAGATCCGGGTCAGCTGCGTGTTCCGTTCGTCTCCGCGCCAGTAAGCGCCGGCCAGTCCGGTCAGCTTGACGGCCTTGATCGGTTTCGAATCCTGAAGGTGCGGGCCACGGCAGAGATCGGTGAAATCGCCCTGTGTGTAGAAGGAGATCGGGCCTTCCGCGGTCTCGACGAGCTCGACCTTGTAGCCTTCCCCCTGCTCGGAGAAGTAGCGCTTCGCCTCCTCTGCCTGCACCTCACGCCGCACCCACGAACGACCTTCGGTCAGCTCGCGTTGGATTTCCTCCTCGATGCGCGGCAGATCCTCCTCGCGGATCGGCTCGGGGAATTCGAAGTCGTAGTAGAAGCCGTTCTCGATGGGTGGCCCGATGGCGATCTTGACTCCCGGGTAGAGGCGTCGCACGGCTTCCGCGAGCAAGTGGGCCGTCGAGTGCCGGAGCACCCAGAGGGCGTCCGAGTCGTCGGCGTTCCGCGTGGTCAAGATCTGGATCTGCTGACCGTCCTCGAGCGGGAGTCGCAGATCCTGGACGGTCCCGTTCGACCGCAGCAACACCGCCTGCTCGGCAAGCTTCGGGCCGATGGCGCGCGCGGCGTCGAGGCCGGTCGCGCCGTCGGGAAGTTCAAGTTCCGACGAGTCGGGAAGGAGAACCTTCATGCACGAAGAGGATAGTCAGGGAGCGACGCGTCCCACCACGCCCGAGCGGGCGGCGGAAGTGGCCTCCGGGGCGGGTCGGGAGGACGATCGCAACGAGGAGCTGGATCAGTCGCCCGTTCCGGACCCGGAGGACAAGGATTCCGGCGCGGGGGACGACCCGCAGGCCGACTAGCGTCGGATCCCGAACGGGCGGCTGTACCCGAGCCGGCCGCGGCTCCCGCGGGGTCAGACCCCGTCACAGGGATGCAACGACTTCGTGCCGAAAATGTGTCACAGCCGCGGCGAAGAACGCTCTGAGCAGCACGGATCCCCGGCTCCGCGCCACGCGCTGTCACACTCTCGTCACGGGGTCTGACCCCCTCGACCACTGGCGCGGCTCAGGCGCGGCAAGCCCACGAGGAACGCCAGTGGGGCGAGCAGAAGCGTCCACATCACCGGGCCGAGACCGATCTCGTCGGCCACGAGCCCCAGCGTCAGCGGGATGGAGGCCCCGACGAAGCCGCTGACGCTGCCGACCGCGATGGCGACGCCGCTCCTTCCCGGCAGCGCGCCGTAGAGGCCCGCTTTGGGGATGGCGTACCAGCCTGCGTTCAGAAGACCCAGCAGTGCGAGGAGCACGAGCTTCGGAGTCATCGACGGCACGAGCAGAAAGGCCGGATAGGCGACGAGCACCGCAACTGCGCTGAGCCGCAGGTAGACAGTGCCCGGAACGCGCCGGAGCACGAACAGGAGAAGTGCGTCGCCGGCGAGGCCGGCGCCCGTCCAGACTCCAAGTGCGAGTCCGGCCTGGAGAGCATCGAAGCCTGCGACG
>JACCTQ010000208.1 GCA_013812265.1 Actinomycetota bacterium | reverse complement strand
ACTTCTCGACCGCGCGGTTGAGTCCCAGCGTGCCTTCCTGGATCAGATCCAGGAACGGTACGCCAAGCCCACGGTAGCCCTTGGCGATCGAGACGACGAGCCGAAGATTCGACTCGATCATGCGCCGTTTAGCGACGGGATCGCCGCGCTCGATCGACTTCGCGAGCGTTACCTCCTCCGCAGCGGTCAGCAGCTTGTGGCGACCGACGTCCGCCAGGAAGAGCTGCAGGCTGTCGGCGGAGCCGCTCAGCGCCTCAGCCTCGGCGGGCGGGGCCTCGACCACGCGCTCGGCTTCCGCTGCAGGGGAGGGGGCAGCCGCCTGCGGCGGGCCGATCTCCAGCCCGATCGCCTCGAGCTCGCGGGTCAGCTGCTCGACCTCTTCCTCGTTCAGGTCGTGCTCGAGCGCGAACGCCTCCAGCTCGACCGGCTCGATGAAGCCGCGTTCCTCCGCTCCCTCGACGAGCGAGCGAGCCTGATCTGTCTCGAGCAATTCATGCATCTGGTTCGGTGTCAAGAGTGTCTCTGCGTCCTTTCTAACTGCTCTCGCCTGCGTTCGCTTCTCAATTTCGTGTGTTGACACACTTCGCACTCTAGGAGGTATCTCCTCGCGTTACCAGCGCGAAACGACCTGCCTGGCAGGCCTTACAAACGTCTAACGTTGGCCTCCGTCTTCTTATTCCGCTGCGGCGGGCTCTTTGGATTGCGCGCGCGCAGGGAAGTCGAACTCGGTCTTGCCCTCACCATTCAAGACGAGACGCGCGCGAAAAGGTTTGCCGGCCTTCGACCGAAAGCCCGACAACACCTCTTTGGTCTTGCCCTCCTCCAGCAACTGGCGCGCGACCTCCGGCGTCAGTGTTCGTCCCGCTACGCGTTTCCAGATCACGAATCCGCATCCCGGCTCCTCCTTGCTCTTCCAGCTCGTGCAGCCGTACGCGCGTGAGTTCTCGCGGATCGTCTCGCCGCAGCGCGGACACGGGCCCAGCTCCACGCGCTCGGGACGGAGAAGCTCTTTGTCGAGGGCAGCGATCTGCTCGACCGTCGAGCGTGTGAAGCCTTCGATCTCCTTCATGAACGCACCGCGATCACCTTCGCCGTGCTCGATGTCCGAGAGCCTCTTCTCCCAGCCGCCGGTCAGCTCGGGTGACGTGATGGGGTGCTCCTCGAGCATCGTGATCACCTGCAGGCCCTTTGGCGTTGCCTGAAGGTCTCTGCCGACTCGCTCGACATACTCACGGCGGATCAGCGTCTCGATCGTCTCTGCTCGTGTCGCGGGTGTTCCGAGACCGCGCTCCTTCATGGCCTCTCGCAGCTCCTCGTCGTCGATGAGCTTGCCCGCCGTCTCCATGCCGGAGAGGAGCGTGGCCTCGGTGTAGCGGGGCGGAGGCTTGGTTTCCTTCGCCTCGCTCTCGGCCTTGACGCACCGCACCTCCTGGCCTTGCTCGAGCCGCGGAAGCTCGCTGCCCTCCGCTTCGCTCTCGTCCTCCCCGGCCTTCGCCGTGCTGCCGTTGGTATCTGCTTCGAGCCCGTACACGCCACGCCAGCCTGCCTCGAGCGTGACCTTGCCGCGGGTGCGAAAACGCTCGTCTGCGACCTGCGTGACGATGGTCGTCCGCTCGTACCGGGCGGGGGGATGGAAGACGGCGAGGAAACGGCGCGCGACCAGATCGAAGACCCGGCGCTCGTCGGGCGAGAACTCGCTGACGTCATGCTGGACGTCGGTGGGGATGATGGCGTGGTGGTCGTCCACGCGGGCGTCGTTCACCACGCGACCGAGCGGAAGCTGAGCGAGTCCGAGGACGAACTTGGCCCCGATCGCGTAATCGGTGATCGGCACCAGCGTGGCGGCCGTCGGCTTGATCTGCGGAACGAGGTCACCCGACAGGTAACGCGACGACGTTCTCGGGTAGGTGATGGCTTTCTTTCCTTCGTAGAGCGACTGCGCCGCCTGTAGCGTTCGCCGAGCCGAGAATCCGAAACGCCGGTTCGCATCCCGCTGGAGCGATGTGAGGTCATACAGAAGCGGCGCGCGCTCGGACTGCTCCTTGCGCTCCACCGACTCGACGACGCCGTCCCGGCCGGACACCTTCGCGACGATCTCGTCGGCTCGTGCGCCGTTCTTCAGGCGGGTCTCGTCGCCCTCGAACCAGAGTCCCTCGTAGGGCGGCGCAAACGAGGCGTGCACGAGCCAGTACGGCACGGGCACGAAGGCCTGGATCTCTCGCTCGCGCCGCACGATCATCGCCAGAGTCGGCGTCTGCACCCGGCCGAGAGAGACGACTCCCCCGACCCAGGCGCGGCCCCTGATCGTCGCCGCTCTCGTGGCGTTCATCCCGACCAACCAGTCGGCTTCGGAGCGAGAGCGGGCGGCGGCCTCGAGCGACTGCAGCTGGCTGCCCGGTCGGAGCCTCTCGAAGCCCTCCCTGATCGCCTGCTTCGTCATCGACGAGATCCAGAGCCGATCGATCGGCTTGTCCACCCCGGCGGTCTCCCAGATGTAGGCAAAGATGAGCTCCCCCTCGCGCCCGGCATCACATGCATTCACGACCCGCTCGACGTCCTCCCGCTTGATCAGCTTGTGAATCAGCTTCAGCTGCTTTCGCGACTTGGGGTCACGGGGCTGTAGCTGGAAAGCGTCGGGAACGATCGGAAGATCGGCCATGCGCCACTTCTTGAAGCGTTCGTCGTACTCCTCGGGGTCGGCCAAGCCGACCAGGTGTCCCACCGCGAATGTGATGACGTGGTCGTCCGACTCGAGGTATCCCTCGTCGCTTCGGAACTTGCCAGGCAGTGCTCCCGCGAGGTCACGGGCGACGGAAGGCTTTTCGGCGATGACGAGTGTCTTTGGCATCTGAAACACCATAGCGAAGGGTAAAAACGCCCACGAACGGCGCGTCCCCTTCGATCCGGCCCGATACTTCCACCATGCCGCCACCCCTGTACCGCTTTCTCCGGACGATCGGCTGGCCCATCGTGCACGGCCTCTTCAGGCTCGAGGTCACCGGGCTCGAGCACGTTCCCAGACAGGGCGGGTGCGTGCTCGCTGCAAGCCACATCTCCAACTTCGATCCCTGGCCGCTCGGGTCGCCGCTGTACCCGCGGTACCTGCGTTTCATGGCGAAGTCCGAGCTGTACTGGTGGCCGCTGCGGTACGTGCTGGACGCCGCCGGCGCCTTCCCTGTTCGCCGTGGCGAGGGTGACCGCGAGGCACTCGAGCGCGCCGTCTCCCTATGCCGCCAGGGCGAGTTGGTCGTCATGTTCCCCGAGGGGACGCGGCGCAAGAAAGGCCTGCGCAAGAAATGGCAGCCACGCGCGCACACGGGCGCGGCACGAATCGCCCTCGAAGCGGGCGTACCGCTCATACCGGCGGGAATCACGGGAACCGAGAGGCTCGCGCGGCTAGGCCCGTTCCGGGTCGCCTACGGTCCGCCGATGCCGCTGGTCAACCCCGGCAACGAGGATGTGAAGGACGCCGCGCAGATCGTCACCGAGCAACTGATGGCCGAGATCCACCGCCTGGAGAGGTCGCTCGAGTGAAGCCGCTGCTCGCTGTCGACGGCGATTCGCTGGCGCACCGCGCGTACCACGCGCTCCCGAAGTCGATCCGGCGGGCCGAAGGCCGGCCGGCGGGGGCGCTCGTCGGCTTCGCGAACATGCTCGTCCGCCTATGGCAGAGCGAGGAGCCGCGTGCGATCTTCGTGGGCTGGGACACGTTGACCACGCCCACGTACCGCCACGAAGCCTTCTCCAACTACCAGGCCGGACGCGAGTTCGACGACGATCTCCTGGAGCAGCTCGAGCTCATGCCGCAGCTCGTGGAGGCCTTCGGCTTCGCCTTCGCAAAGGAACCGGGATATGAGGCGGACGACTTCATGGCCGCAGCTGTCGCGCACGAGGAGGCCCGGGGCAGCCGCACGCTCGTCGCCACGTCCGACCGCGACGCGTTCCAGCTCGTCAGCGACCGTACGTCGATCCTCCAACCAGTGCGGGGGGTGAGCGAGCTCGCCCGCATCGGGCCGGCCGAGGTGCGCGAGCGCTACAGCGTCGAGCCGCACCAGGTGCCGGACTTCATCGCGCTTCGCGGCGACCCCTCCGACCGCCTGCCCGGCGCAGCGGGCATCGGGCCGAAGAAGGCGGCTGAGATCCTGAGGCAGTACGGATCCGTGGAGGAGGCGCTCGCGGCCGGCCGGTTCGGCGGGGAGGCCGAGGCGATCCGCCTGTACCTCCACATCGCTCGCCTCGACGCCTCCGCCCCGCTTCCGCCGCTCGAGGACCAGAGCCCCGATTGGAACAAGACGGCTTCGTTCGTGAGCGAGTGGGGTCTCGGGCAGCTGGCCGGCCGGCTGGAGGCACTGGCGCCATCGACGTCGTAACTCACCCGGCACTCGCGCGCCTGCACCCGACCGGCGACCACCCGGAGTCCCCAGAACGGCTCGCGGCTCTCCTCGAGGCGTTCCCCGGGTTCGTCGAGGCCGGGCCGGCGCGCGATGCGGACGTCGAGCGCTGCCACACGCGCGAGTACGTAGACCGGTTGCGCTCCATCGACTGCCCGGCCTGGCTCGAGCTCGACACGCCCGTCTCGGAGACGAGCTACGAGGCGGCGCTTCTTGCCTCCGGCGCGACGATCGAGGCGGTGCGGCGTGAGGGATTCGCGCTCGTCCGCCCTCCTGGTCACCACGCGCTGCCCGGCCGCGCGATGGGGTTCTGCCTCGTGAATCACGTGGCCGTGGCGGCCAGGTACGCGCAGGCCGAGCTCGGCATGGCGCGAGTGGCCATCGTCGACTGGGACGTGCACCACGGCAACGGCACGCAGGCGATGTTCTGGGACGACTCGAGCGTGCTCTACGCGTCTTTGCACCAGTGGCCGTTCTATCCCGGCACGGGCGGCCCCGACGAGCAGGGCGAGACAACGGTGAACGCCCCGCTCGGCGCCGGCTCTGGCGACGACGAGTACCTCGATGCCTTCGTCGAGCTCGTGGAGCCGGCCGTCGCGCGCTTCGGGCCGGACCTCGTGCTCGTCTCCGCGGGCTTCGACGCGCATGTGGAGGACCCGCTCGCTCTGATGGAGGTGACGAAGGACGGCTTTCGTCAGCTCGCGCGCCGGTCGGCGGGCCTTGGACCGCGCGTGGCGGCCGTCCTCGAGGGCGGCTACAACCTGGAGACGCTGCCGCAGCTCGTGGAAGCCGCTCTCATGGGCTTTTCTACGCGGACCGCGGAGTAGACGATGCTCGGTCAAACGGCCACGAGCCCCCTGGCGAGGCAATGTTCCAGCCGCTCCCGAGCGGCGAGCCGACGACCTAGCCCGAAGTTCCCGTCCGCGTGATGAGGGTTCTGGCTGTGCGCCTGGGGTTTGCGGCGCAGTTTGGTGACGCGTTCGTGACTGGGTGAGGGGCGCGTGTTCAGCGAGGTCGAGCGCACGGGACTGGATCGCGGTGGGCTGGGCGAGCATGTTGTAGGTCGCGCTGGCGCCGGGGAACCGGATCGTTGTTGCGGGTCAGGGTGCTCAGCTCGTCGAGCAGCGCGACCCTTGCTGCTCGTCCGCTCCACGACGCGGCAGCCGCGCTCGCCCCGTGCACCGTCATGCAGCAGGCTGCCTGAGGCGCGGCCGAGGCTTCACTTGCGCCCGAGGAACTCGACGCGGTCGACCCACTCGTCCTGGTCGCGACGCGCTGCGAATACCTGCTCGAGTCGACGCAGGATCGCGCCGAAGTCGGTGTGCGTAAACGTGACGAGGATCAGACCGTGGTGGCTGCGGCGCGCCTCCGCCCACCTGCGGACCATCGGGACGAAGTGGCGCACGTTGTGCGTGATCACGATCCGCTCCTGCTCGGCTGCGAGCGCAAGCACCTCCTCGTCGGCGAGCCTGCTGAGCATCTCGTCCTGGTCGAGCGCCAGCACGTCATGTCCTGCTCGCCGCAGCCGGCGTCCGACGTGCCGGCTGGAGACGTGCGCGTCGAGCAGGACGCGCACGCGCTACTCGTCGGCGTCGGCGAACGTGAACCCGGCGAAGGGATAGAGCTCTTGTAGCTCCGAGATCGGTCGCCGGTTGTCGGCGATCTTCTCGTCGATCTCCTCCGCGTAGCTCGCGTAGTAGGCCTGCGCCAGCTCGACCGGGCGCCGCGACAGGTGCTCGTGGCCCTCGAGCAGCCGTTCCACGGAGCCGTAGTCCTGCAGCATCTCGATCAGCTCCCAGACATCCAGCCCGGTCCCGATGACCCACGCCTCACGGTAGGGCTCGTCACCGCGGAAGCTGATGCCGGGGAAGCGGCGCATCCGCGCTGCCTCCTCGGTCAACGCTTCGACGATCGCGCCCTTCGACCGCTTCGTCCGCCGCGCCTCCGCCTCGACGAAGCGGTTGGTCGTCTGGCTCAAGCGGATGCTGAACGGCTTCGACTTCGTCATGCGCGCCATTCAAAAACTGTAACACACAGCTTACACTGTAATCGGCTCTTGAGCTCGCGCCAACCCCTGTTGCTACCGTCTGTGTCGCGGGGTGGAGCGACGGGGTCACAGCCGCCAGGCGATCGTCGGGGCGCCCGCGCCGAGCGGTTCCGGAGAGCCTCCGAGAGGCTGCCAGACCGAAATCGTGACGAAAGGCACAATAGAAAAAGCCCCGTATCTGAGGCTTTTTCCGTAGCAGGCCTATGAGCCGGATTCTTCGTCCCAGCATTCGTCTGGTCGGCGGACTTGGCTTAGCCATGCGGTTAGTGTCGATCCGCGATTCTGCGGAAGGGCGACAAGGCTGTCCTCGTGATGAACCGGTGATGCACAGCCGTCGTTGCCGTTGCCAGCAACGCCAACGAAGCTTTCCGCACGCGGGCGCGAACCTCTGCAGATCCAGGAGCTGCTCGGCCACAAACACCTCGACTCGCCAGCGCTACACGCGCGTGAACTGCGCGGCGCGATCAAGCGACTCCGCTGGGTTGGTTGAGAGGATGCCGGTCATGCAGGGAGACACGCGCGAGCCGCGGCGCCGCTGGCGCGAACTACCGGACCGCATCTGGGCGACGGCCGGTCAAGGACTTCTTCGACCAGCTCTCCGATGCAGACGCAGCTGCAATCGTCGCCGCGATGCAGGAGGTACGACAGCTCGGGCTGGCTGCCGCGCGTCACCTGCGCGGCGACATCGATGAAGTCAGGGCCGAGGGTGCGACACCGGCGTATGGTCGTAACGGACGAGCGCCTGCTTGCCGAGATAGACGCCGTTCGCGGCCGCTTCGAACAGTCCATCGGCCGGCTTGAAGATGCAGAGGTGGCCGCTGTCGAGGACCAGCTAGCACGAGGATCAGGGTCGCGAGCAGTGTGCGCATCGACACGAACGGTACTCGCCGCTTGCGAGGGAAAGCGCTAATTCGGCGCTCCTAGCCCGGTCAGACGCAGCAGACCATCGTGGCGATCAGCCGGGCCGCCGCCGCGTCGTCCAGCCCCTCCTTCGCCAGCCGCCGCCACGTCCAGAAATCGAGAGCCAGCGCGACGGCGGCGCGAGCCTCGGAGCGATCGCGGGTCCGGGTTGCAAAGGAGTCCGCCAGGGCGTCGGTGAGACGGGCGAGCTCGATGTCGGCGGTTTCCTTCATGAGCGCGTCCAGAGCGGGAACGAGCTCGCGGTCGCGCCGGACGTTCGTCGACATGCGCTCGGTGCGCCGATACCAGCCGTAGAGAGTGGCAAGCAGCCATTCGAGACGCTCCCCCTGATCGTCGATCGCGAACGCCGCCGAAAGATCGGGCAGTGGATGCTCGGTCCGGAAGTGCTGCTGGCACGCTGCAAAGAGATCCTGTTCCTGCGGGAAGTTGTTGTAGACGGTCAACCGCTGCACTCCCGCCCGACGAGCGATCTCCGCGATGGTCGTTCGCGCCGGCCCGACCTCCTCGTGGAGCTCAGCGGTGGCCACCGCGATCCGCTCTCTGGTTGCCGCCTGGCGGTCGGCGCGCACCCGCAACTCATACTTGCGCTTTTCACTTGACATTACGTTCATCGAAGTCTAGCATCGATCAATCGATATACAACAAGTTCATCTAAAGGGAGAGCGGTCATGCAAACCACGACGAAGCACAAGCTCGGGACAGACGACGGCGCCCGAGCCGACTTCCCCCGTCTCGGTAACCGGTACGTCCTCCGCGCAGAGGAAACGGCCGGGAGGTTCGCGCTGGTCGAGCACACGCTGCCGCCGCGGAGCCTCGCGGCACCGATCCACGTCCACGAGCACGAGGACGAGTTCTCCTTCGTCATCGCCGGCCGCATGGGCGCCCAGATCGGCGATGAGACCGTCGAGGCGGGGCCTGGTGAGCTCGTGCTCAAGCCCCGTGGGATCCCGCACGCGTTCTGGAACGCCGGCGACGAGGAGGCCCGCGTGCTCGAGATCATCTCACCGGGCGGCTTCGCTCAGTACTTCGCGGAGATGGCGCCGGTGCTCACCGCCGAGGATGGCCCTGACCTCGAAGCGCTTGGCGCGATCCAGGCGCGTTACGGGCTCACGATGGACCGCGACCGCATCGGCCCGCTCATGGAGCAGCACGGGCTCGAGCCGTAGGGCCGAAAGCTAGCAACGTCAACGGCCCAAACCGCCGCGCCTGCTTTACCGCTGCTTTCAGTGCCCCTGCAATAGAGGCTCGAAAGTCGGAGGGAACGCAACGGGACTACCCGGGCAGACCCGCCCGGCGAACGGCGTCGCCCAGCTCAGCATTCTTGGCTGGGTCCACGTACCGGGCGGATCGAATGGCGGTGCGTACGGTGAGTTGCGGCTCGAGCTCGCGCAGCCGATCTACTTCAGCCATGGCTTGTTCATCGCGGCCGAGGTTAACCAGGGCAGCAGCATGCAGCACGTGGGGCATGGTGAACTTGGGATTCGACTGGCTCGCACGGCCTGCGGCGATGGCCGCGTCATCGAAGCGGCCGGCGGCAAAATGGGCGTACGCGAGACCGACGTACGGCACGTACAAGAGGGGATCGAGCGGGCTGAGGCGTATCGCGCGCTCCGCATGCTCGACCGCAGTCGCGTCGTCGCCATTCCACGCGCGGACGATGGAACTGAAACCAAGCGCGAGTGCCGACGAGCGCGACAGCGCGAACGATCGATCGAACGCATCGGTGGCAGCCTCGTAGTCGCTCTCGACCACCGCGATGACAAAGCCAGCGGTCGCGAGCGCCGCGGCGTCATCGCCACCAACGGCGACCGCCCTGCGGGCATGGCGCAAGGCGGCTCTCTTTGTTTCGTCGTGGAGACCTCCGCGCAGATATCGCTGCTCGTGGCACCAGGCAATGATCGCGTGGGCAGCGGCGTAATCCGGCTCGAGCTCGATCG
>JACCTQ010000259.1 GCA_013812265.1 Actinomycetota bacterium | reverse complement strand
CGAAGCTAGGCAGGCTCTCCTCACGGTCGAGGATCTCCGCGTCGAGTTCTGGACGGCGCGCGGAACCGTGCATGCCGTGAACGGCATCTCGTTCGACATCGCGGCGGGCGAGACACTCGGCATCGTCGGTGAGTCCGGCTGCGGCAAGAGCGTGACGGCGCTTGCTCTGCTCGGCCTCCTGGCCCGCGCTGGCCGAGTTCGATCGGGCCGGGCCACGTTCGGAGGTCGCGACCTGCTCGGGCTCTCCGACCGCGAGCTACGAGGCGTCCGGGGCAAGGACGTGGCAATGATCTTTCAGGATCCGATGACGAGCCTGAATCCGGTGCTCACGATCGGGCGGCAGATCCGCGAGCCGCTCGAGACCCACTTCGGCATGAACAAGCGCGACGCGGAGAGCCGGGCGGCGGAGCTGCTCGACCGGGTCGGCATCCCGAGCCCGAAGGCGCGGATCGACGACTACCCACACCAGTTCTCGGGCGGCATGCGCCAGCGCGCCATGATCGCGATGGCGCTTGCGTGCAAGCCGAAGCTGCTGATCGCGGACGAGCCGACGACGGCGCTCGACGTGACCA
Organism: Actinomycetota bacterium; assembly: GCA_013812265.1. Taxonomy (GTDB): domain Bacteria; phylum Actinomycetota; class Thermoleophilia; order Gaiellales; family Gaiellaceae; genus JACCTQ01. Next base: position 16,073 of record JACCTQ010000259.1, on the reverse strand, counting down.
TCCAGGCGCAGATCCTCGACCTGCTCCGCGAGCTCGTGCGCGAGGAGAACGCCGCGCTGATCATGATCACCCACGATCTCGGCGTGGTGGCCGGCATGTGCGAGCGCGTGAACGTGATGTACGGCGGCATGTTCATGGAGACGGGCTCGGCGCGCCAGCTCTTCGGTGGCCCTCGCCACCCGTACACGCTCGGGCTGTTGCAGAGCATCCCGCGGCTCGACGCCGCTCGTCGCACCCAGCTGCAGCCAATCGAAGGGCGGCCGCGGGACATGCTGAGCCCGCCGAGCGCATGTCCGTTCCAACCGCGGTGTCGCTACGAAGTCGAAGCTTCGCGGAACGAGGTGCCACCGCTTGCGGAGATCGAGCCGGGACACTGGGTCGCTTGCTTCAACCCCGTTCCCGCAGAGGAGTGGCGACGGACGCGAGAGGCGGCGACCGCTTGAGCGCCCGTCCGAACCATTCCCTCTCCCCACCCTGGGTGGGGGGCTTACCACCCGCTTCCCGCTACGAGCGTATCGCTGAAGTTGCACCCTGCCTGTGTCAGTTGTGCATCGAAAGCGTCACCACGTGAGCGCGAACGGCAGCTCACCGCTCGTCCAGCTCGAGAACCTGAAGGTCTACTTCCCGATCAAGAGCGGGCTCGTCCTCGATCGGCACGTGGGCGACATCAAGGCTGTCGACGACGTTTCCCTCGAGATCCGCCGCGGAGAGACGCTCGGCCTCGTGGGCGAGTCGGGCTGCGGGAAGTCAACCGTCGGACGGGCGATCCTGCGTCTCTACGAGCCCACGGCCGGGCGTATCCTCTTCGACGGCCAGGACATCAGCTTGCTCGGCGAGAACGCGATGCGCCCGCTCCGCCGGCGCATGCAGATGGTCTTCCAGGACCCGTTCGCGTCCTTGAATCCGCGCCACAGCGTGGGTCGAATCGTCGGCGAGCCGCTGCGCTCGCACGGGCTCGCCTCGCGCCGGGACACGGGGCGCCGGGTGCGTGAGCTGCTGGAGATCGTCGGGCTGCCCCCGGACGCCACGAGCCGCTACCCGCACGAGTTTTCCGGAGGCCAGCGCCAGCGGATCGGCGTTGCCCGAGCGGTGGCGGTCAATCCCGACTTCATCGTCGCCGACGAGCCGGTCTCCGCGCTGGACGTCTCGATCCAGGCACAGATCATCAACCTGCTCGAGTCGCTGCAGCGCGAGTTCGACCTCACGTACCTGTTCATCGCACACGACCTCGCCGTCGTGAGGCACATCTCCGACCGGATCGCTGTGATGTATCTCGGGTCGATCGTGGAGGTGTCGCCGGCGGTAGAGCTCTACGACAACCCGTTGCACCCGTACACGATCTCGCTCCTGTCGGCTGTGCCGATCCCCGACCCCGAGGTCGAGCTCGAGCGGGAGACGATCCTCCTCGCCGGCGACCTGCCGAGCCCGGCGAACCCGCCGCACGCCTGCCGTTTTCACACGCGCTGTCCGTACGTGCAGCCGACCCGGTGCCGGGACGAGCGGCCGCCGCTCCGCCGGCTCTCCCCCGGTCACGAGGTCGCGTGTCACTGGGCCGAGGAGATTAAGGCAGGGACGATCGAGCCGCACGAGGTCGAGACGATCTTCGACCCGGGAATTGTCGAAGCCCCCTGGGAGCCTCCGATCGTATGAGCGCGCCCGCGGCCGTCACCTTCGATTTCGGAAACACTCTCACCACGGACCCCGACTGGGAGGCCGTGCGAGAGGCCCGCGTCCGCCACATCGTCGAATGGCTCGACGGTCGCGGCGGCGAGAATCCGGACGCGCTCGTTCAGGCGGCGTTCGAGTCGGCCCGCCTTGCCGGGCGCGCTGCCTGGGAAGGCGAGCGGCGGCACTTCGGCGCCGGAGACTCGCTGAATCACATCTTCAGCGAGTTGCGGGTCGAGACGGATGCCGACGGGCGAACGGCGCTGCTGGCACTGCTCGAGGATCCGCTGCCCGCGCGGCGGCTGCTTCCCATCGATGGAGCTGCGGACGTTCTGCGTCAGCTTCGTGAGGCCGGGCTCCGCCTCGGGATCGTGAGCAATCTTGCCTGGGGGCCGGCAACGGTCATGAGACGGCACCTCGACCAGCATGGCCTGATCGGGTTCTTCGAGCCCGAGGCCCTAGCTTTCTCGGACGAGGTGGGCGTTCTGAAGCCGCACCCGGCCATCTTCCACGCCGCGCTGGATGCTTTGGGGGCGTCCCCGCAGGAAGCCGCGCACGTTGGCGATCTGAAGCTGACCGACGTCGCGGGGGCGCATGAACTCGGCATGATCACGATTCGCTACGCCGGCATTGTGGACGATCCAACCGATGCGCCAGACGCGGATCACGTGGTTCGAGGCTACGCGGAGCTTCCCGGTGTCCTCGGGCTCTGAGAGAACCTGCGCCGGCGATGTGGCGCCGATTCGCGCCGAGCCGCGCGACGACTCCGAGCAGGTGACCCAGGCCGTTCGCGGGGAGCCGCTCCGCGTGGAGGAGGAGCGCGGGGAGTGGGCGCGCGTGCGAACCGCGTATGACTACCCGGGCTGGATCCGGCGGGCGGCTCTCGGTGGAGCAGCGAGCAACGATTGGCTCGGCCCCCGCAGGGAGGGCGATCCTCTCGCAGAGGCGCGCACGTTCCTCGGGGCGCCGTACGAGTGGGGAGGAATGACGCAACGGGGGATTGACTGCTCCGGCCTCGTCCACATGGCCTATCGGCGACTGGGTCACCTGATTCCGCGGGACGCCGACCAGCAGGAGGAAGCCGGTGAGACAGTTGCTGCGGAAGTCCTTCGTCCCGGCGATCTGGTCTGCTACGGAGACCACATCGCCTTCTGGGTCGGGGAAGGCCGCATCCTCCATTCGACCCAGCGGGACAGCGTCAACGGTGTCGTGGAGGAGGACCATCCGCCGCAACTGGCGGCGCGCGTGCGGCGGTACGTGCGCTTCGGCTAACGCTGGGTCCACCCGCCGCGCGCTTGCTCGCGCTCTACCTAGCGGTGGCCGGCGCAGGCAGTTCCCTCACGAAGCTCGCCTCGTGACCGCGGGCGTTCGCCTCGGCGAGCTCCTCCTCTCCGAGGGCGCCGATCCGCAGCAGCAACTCCAGCTCGTCGCGCAGGTGCGTGCGCATCATCTCCGGCCCGTCGGTAGCGATCGTGAAGGCGACACCGTGGTCGACGAACGCGCGGAACACGTCGCGTAGCTCGTCCTCGTCGCGCAGCGCCTTCGTCAGCAGATTCGACGTCGGACAGATCTCGAGCACGATCCCCGTGCCACGGAGCGCCGACATCAGCTCCGGTGAGCCCGCGGCGAGGATCCCGTGTCCGATCCGCTCTGGCCGGAGCTCCTCGATCACCTCGCCTATCTCCTCCAATCCATGCTCTCCGCCCTCCTCGCCGACGTGGATCGTCACCCCCAGACCGGCCGCCCGCGCCTCCTCGACGAGCGATGCGAGCTCGCCGTACGGGTAGCGGGCGCCTCCCGGTCGCGGGCCGGCGATGTCGATGCCGACGACGCCGCGCGAGAGGTAGCGAATTGCCTTTTCGACGATGATCGCGTTCTGCCGTTCGTCGAAAGTGCGATCCATCATCAAGATCAGACCCGCGCGTACCTGCGGATATTCGAGGCTCGCGCGGTCGAGCCCGCGCACCGCGGCCATGATGATGTGGTCGAGGTCGCGCTCGCCGCCTCGGTTTCGCTTCATCGGATTGAAGCGAAGCTCGAGCGTCGTGATCCGTTGCGAGCGGTACGCGCCGCCGATGGCGGCGTGAACAGACCGCTCGACAGCGAGCGGGCTCGACTGGATCAGCTCCGTCCAGTGGTAGATGCGGTCGAGCGCGTCGAGATTCTCGACGCCTCTCGGGTCCGAGACGGTGACGAGCCGGTCGAACTCCCAGAAGTCCTTGACCGGCAAGGCGATCCCCTGCTCGTGTGCGAGGCTCCAGAGGATGTCGGACGCGACCGAGGCGCCCAGGTGCGTGTGCAGCTCTGCGAGTCCCTCTCGGTAGTCCACACAGCGAGTCTAGAGCGCCGCCGGCCTCGCCCGCCTTCGAGGCTCGTGCGGAGACGGGGCCGTCAGTCATAGTTCGTCCCGGATGAAGGTCGGGATCGTCGTTCCGTACTCCTGGTCCTTCTGGGGTGCGGTCATCGAGCACGCGGAGCTGCAGGCTGCGGCGCTTCGCGCGCTCGGGGTCGAGACGCGCACGCTGATCGGCAACGACCCGCCTGGACAATTCACCCGTGTTCTGCACCCGCGCGTGGGACGGCACGGCTCGCCACCCGCAGATGTCATCCCGGTCGGCCGGTCGGTGATCGTCCCGGCCAACGGCTCCCTGCCGAACATCATCCTGAGCCCGCGCGCGGTCGGTCGGCTGCGGCGGGCGCTCACCCAGGAGCGCTTCGATGTCGTGCACGTGCACGAGCCGATGACACCCGTGCCCGGGATCGCGGCACTTGCCATGGCCGAGTCGCCCATCGTTGCCACCTTTCACGCGAGCGGGAAGCTCGGCTGGATGCGACTCGCCACACCGATGTGGGGTTTTCTAGCCGAGCGGATCGACCACCGGATCGCGGTGTCCGAGGCCGCGCGTGACGCGGCCGCTCGCTGGCTTTCGGGCGAATACGAGGTGGTGCCGAACGGCGTCCTCATCCCCCCGCACGCGGACGCCGGCAAGCGCCAGCACCAGATCGTCTTCGCGGGACGCCAGGAGCGGCGCAAGGGTCTCCAGGTCCTGCTCCAGGCATGGCCGGAGATCCATCGGCGGACGGGCGCCCGTCTGCGGGTCATCGGCGCCGATCCGCTGGCGGTCCGGCTACTGCTGAGCCGGTTTCGGATCTCGCAGGAGGGGATCGACATCCTCGGGTTCCTCGCCCAGGACGAATTCACCGCCGAGCTGCTGGCGGGAAAGGCGCTCGTCGCGCCGTCGCTCGGCGGAGAGAGCTTCGGCATGGTTCTAACGCGCGCTTTCGGGTGCGCGACACCGGTCGTCGCGTCCGATATCTCGGGTTACCGGGACGTCGCGAGCCCGGAAGTCGGCTGCCTGGTACCACCGGGCGACCGCAGCGCGCTTGCGCAGACCGTCGTGGACTTGCTGGCGGACGAGCCGCGGCGTCAGTTGCTCGGTGAAGCTGCGAGACGTGTGGCCCAGGAGCGCTACTCGTGGGATGGCATCGCCCGCCGACTGCTCGAGATCTACGTCCGCGTGACGGGGCTCCCGGCGACCGAGGAGCAAAGAGATGATGCGGTTTCGGCTGCCAGCTAATCCCTGGCTGCGAGCAGTACTCGTGCTGCCGTTCCTCGTGACGAGCGCCCTGCTGCTGTGGTGGCGTGGCCCCGACTGGGCGAGCGTCGCCGACGCTTTCACGATCGTCGACTGGTGGTGGATCGTCGCAGCCCTTGCCCTGAACCTACTCTCAGTCGTCGCGCGTGCCCTGGCGTGGCGGACCGTTGTGAACCAGGCGTTGCCCAAGCCGCACGCACCGTTTGCGAGTGTGTTCTCAGCGTTCGCCGTCGGCTTGCTCGGCAACGCGGTGTTGCCCGGGCGAATCGGTGAGCTTGCTCGCGTGGCGGTCCTCGCCCGCGGTCAACCGCGGGGCCACGGTCATACGGCGGCCCTGGTCGGAACCGTCTTTGCCCATCGGCTCTTCGATTTCATCCCCGCCGTATTGCTCGTGGCATATGTGCTCGTCACTGCGAGAATCCCCGACTGGGCGGTCGTCAGCCTGATCGCTGTGTCGGGTATCGGCGGCGTGCTGTTCGCCCTCGGCGTCGCAAGCGCGCGCTTGAATCGACGCCCCGCGCCGGACATCGTCGGGCCGGTGCGCCAGCTGCTGCGCATGGCGCGCCAGGGCCTCGGCGTGATGAACGCGCCCCTGGCAGCCGTGGCCGCGATCTTCTACCAGGCCGTCGGGTGGACATTCCAGCTCATGGCCGTCTATCTCGCCATGCGAGCCTTCGGGATCCACGCACCACTGCCGGCGGCCGGCCTCGTTCTCCTGCTCATGAACGTCGCGACGATCTTCCCGCTCTGGCCGGGAAACATCGGCCTTCTCCAGGCGGCGGTTGCTCTTCCGCTCGTCTCCTATGGCGTGGCATACCCGCGCGGGTTCGCGTACGGGCTTGGGCTCCAGGTGGTCGAGATGTCCGTCGGCGTGGGGGTCGGCCTCCTGTTCCTGGCTCGAGAGGGCCTCTCGTTCGCCATGCTCAAGCGGATGCCCGCCGATACGGAGACCGACGAAGCAGAGGACGCCGGAGAGGTGGGGGTAGACGAGGTCCGGGACCATGCCGGCATGCCCGGTTAGGCCGGGTGCTAGACGCTGCCAATGAGGGTGATCGCGGCACCAACGGCCTTCAAGGGTTCTCTTCCGGCCGTCCGGGCGGCAGAGGCTCTTGCGGCCGGGTTTCGCTCGGGAGGCGTCGCCGCCTCCGCGGTGCCGGTGGCCGATGGAGGTGACGGCACCGGTGAAGTGCTCGCGCGCGCGCTCGGCGGGGAGTGGCGGGAGGCGGAGGTTGCCGATCCATTCGGCCGGCCGATTTCGGCGCCCTTTCTGCTGCTGCCGGACGGGACGGCGCTCGTGGAGTCTGCGGCGGTTCTCGGGCTGGGCCGGCTTGATTTTGGAGAGCTGGATCCGCTCACAGCCTCGAGCCGCGGGCTGGGCGAGCTGGTCGTTGCGGCTCTCGGACACGGACCGCGGTCGTTGCTCGTCGGGCTCGGCGGGACGGCGACGGTGGACGGGGGCGCCGGTCTGCTGCAAGTCGTCTCCGCTCTCTCGGTGGAGACGGACGTGCTCTGCGATGTTCGCAATCCCTTGCTCGGCAAGCGGGGGGCGGCGCGGGCCTTCGCGCCGCAGAAGGGCGCGTCAGCCGACGCGGTGGACAGGCTCGAGGCGCGCCTCGCAGCCATGGCTGTGCTGCGTCCGTACGCTGACCTGCCCGGGGCAGGCGCCGCGGGAGGGCTCGGCGCGGCTTTCGCGGCGCTCGGCGCGCGGCTCGTTCCGGGCGCGGGCCGGGTGCTCCGGCTCATCGGCTTTCCGGAGCGGATTCACGGGGCTCATCTGGTCGTGACCGGAGAAGGCGCGATCGACGCCACGACGCTCGCGGGTAAGGCACCCGCGGTGGTCGCAGATGCCTGCCGCAGGGCGAGAGTGCGGTGCGTCGCTGTGGCGGGCCGTGTGGTCGAGCCTTTGCCCGGGGTCGAGTGCCGCGCTCTGAGCGGGCAACACCTCGCAACCGAGCAGGACCTCGTCGCGATGGGGGAGAAACTCGCTCGGGAACTACTCCAGTAACCCGGGCGCATGCTGCCTGGCCCGGGGAATGTAGAAGCCCGTGTCCTAGGAAGAACGCTGCTCGGCCTGGCGCAGGCGCTTGGCGAGCGTCTGGAGGAGCTTCCAGGCGATCCCCGCATTCGACTCGACGAGGGGACGGAAGTCCCAGGAAGTCAACCCGTAGCAGCGCAGCTCCGTGCTTGCGGTGACGGTCGCCGTCCGGGCTCCGTCGTCGATGAGCGCGGTCTCACCGAAGTAGTCGCCCGAGCGGAGCGTGGCGCGCTCCTCGCCGCGGATGGAGATGGCCGCCTCGCCTTCGTCGATGACGAAGAACCCGACGCCACTCTCGCCCTCGGTTGCCACCGTGTCGCCGGGCGAGAAGATGCGCTCCTTGAAGGACGACGCGAGGGACTCGAGCTCTCGTCGCTCTAGATCGGCGAACAGCGGGACCCGCCTGAGAAGTTCGGTCGGCGCTGGCATGTCCGGGATTCTAAGCGGTTAGGAGGACTCGTGGGAAGGCTGCGTCTCCGATGACGCCGGCTTGGCCCGCTGGGCGAGTTCCTCGATCTCTCCCTGGGCCGCATCGAGCCGGCCCACGCAAAAGCGGTAGAGCTCCTCGCCGCGCTGCCAGAGAGCGAACGCCCGATCGAGCGTCGCCTGCCCGCTCTCGAGCTGCTGCACGATCTGCTCGAGCTCACGCTGGGCTTCCTCGAAGGTTGCAGGGGCCCCGGTCACGACCGCGTCTCCGTGACCTCGGCGTCGAAGGCGCCGCTCGCGAGCTCCACGCTCACATTGTCCCCCGCTGCGAGGGTTGCGGACGATCTCACGACTCCGCTCCCGGTTCGCACGACCGCGTAGCCGCGCTCGAGCGTGGCGAGCGGGGACAGCGCTCGCAGCCGGCCCGCAGCCTGCTCCAGCCGCGCCCGTCGGCGCTCGACCAGTAGCCGCGGCGCTCGTTCCAGCCGATCACGGAGGAGATCCAGTCGCTGCCGCTCGCGGTCAACCGTCCGTCGGACTCCCAGCTCGAGCCCGCTTCGAGCCCGCGACAGCTCCTCCAGCAGGGCCGTTAGATCGGGTACGACCAGCCGAGCCGCAGCGCTCGGAGTCGATGCTCGCCCATCGGCGGCCAGGTCGCAGAGCGGGACGTCTTGCTCGTGTCCAACCGCCGTGACCACCGGAACGGGACAGGCTGTAATCGCCCGCACGAGCCGCTCGTCGCTGAACGGAAGCAGGTCTTCGAACGAGCCGCCCCCGCGCGCGACCACGATCACATCCAGCTCGGGGACGTCGCAGAGCGCCCCCAGCGCGGCGACGACCGCGGGCGCTGCGCGGGGCCCCTGGACGTAGGTCTCGACCACGACGACGCGTGCCGGGGGAAAGCGCGCCGTGATCGCGGTCAGCACATCGCGCTTGGCGGCCGCGTCGTTCCCCGTCACGAGCCCGATGCGGCGCGGGAGCTTTGGCAGGGCACGTTTGCGATCCGGCGCGAACAGGCCTTCCAGCGCCAGCTTGCGCTTCAACCGCTCCAGTGCCGCGAGGTGGTCGCCGAGCCCGAAGCGCTCCAGTGTCAGCGCCCGGAGGCGGAAGTCGCCGCGAGCCTCGAATAGCTCGGGGCGGCCGTATACGTGAATGCGCTCACCGTCGACCAGGTCGAGCTGGAGCGCGTCGAACTGTCCGCGCGGCATCGTGACGCCGAGGCAGGCCCCGTCCGTCGGGTCCTTGAGCGTGAGGAATACGCTCTGCCAGCGCTCCTGGCGACGCAACTCGGTCACCTCTCCCTCGACCCAAACGGTCGGTAGCCGCGACAGCCACTCGCCGATGCCGCGGTTGAACGAGGACACGGTGTAGACCTTCCGGTCGCCGTACTGGGTCGCCTCGACCTTCACCGCGTCAGCATGCCACGCGCCCGTCTGCCGGGAAGGGTTCGCCGGGTAGAGGACGAACCGACAACCGATGAGCGAGACGACCGAGATCGCGACCGTCGAAAGCGAGCGGGCGAAGGTGGAGAGCTGGCGCCTGCACATACTGATCGAGGCCGGCTATCCGTGGGTGCTCGCCGAGCGGCTGGCCGGAAGCGAGGCCGACCTGCATCGAGCCGTCGAGCTCGTCCGGAGCGGCTGCTCGCACGAGACGGCCACCGAGATTCTCCTGTAGGGCTACTCGCGCAGCGTCCGTACGCTGTCGCGCGACTCGTCCACTCGGGCGAGCAGTGCCTCGATCCGGCGGGCTAGGTCGTGGAGGCGAGCTTCCAAGATCCCGCGTTCCGCCTCGGTGTCGGCGGCAAGGGCCTCCAGGCGGCGTCGGAGCTCGGCCTCCGTCTCGGCGACCCGGTGCTCGAGCGCCGCGATCAGCTCGTCCCGCTGTCGTTCCACGCCGGCCGCGACCTGGCCGATCCGTTTCTCCAGGCGCTGGGTGCCCGTGCCCGCCACCTGCGTGAGGCGCTCGGCGAGCACCGTCTGAGCTTCACGGGCGTACATCGACACGGCGCGATCGAGCTCCCGGGACAGCCGTTTGGCGGCGTTCTCGCGCGCGCCTTTCGTCGCTCCCTCGAACTGCTGCGTCGCTGCGTCTGCGTACCGGCTCGACGCCCGCTCGACCGTCCGCTCCAGTTGCTCGACCTGGCGACGCTCGACGTCTGCGAAGCTCGCGCGGATCCGTCCGGCCGCTTCGCCCTCCTGCCGCTCGATCTGCTCCTGTAGCTCGCGCTCCCGGCGGCGGAGTCGCTCGCTCACCTCGTGGAGGGCCCTTCGGCGCTCGGCCGAGTGGGTCTCGAGCTCGGCCCGCGCTGCTGCCAGGGCTTCCTGCACCGCCCGCCCGAGCTCATCTCGAACCCGGGCAACCGTTCCACGGTGCTGCTCGCTCTCCGCGTCGAGCCGCTTGGCCTCGGTCTCGATCCGAGCCTCGATCTCCTTCATCAGCTGCTTCTGCCGCTCGCGGAGACGCCCGGCCTGCGTCGAGAGCGTGCCCTGAGCTCGCTCGAGATCTTCTGCCCAGGACGCGATCCGTTGCTCGAGCCTCGCCTGCGCCGCTCGGAGCGAATCGGCAAGGTCACTGCTCGCGCGGCGCTCGCCCTCGGCGACGGCCTGCCGTCGCTCCTCGGCTATCCGCCGCTCCTCCTGTCCAAGCAGCGACAAAGAGTCGGCGCGCGCTCGTGCCAGCGCTCGCTCGAGCTCCGATGCCTGCTCGGCCACCTCGCGGGCAACGACCTCGGAAAGACGCGCTTCCGCCCGGCTCATCTCCTTCTCGATCCTGCGGCTGCGGACGAGCGCCCGGCGGAGGACGTACGCGCCCAGCGCGGCCGCGCAGCAGGCGGTCAGTCCCGCGGCGGAGACTGCGAGCTCCGCATTCGGCCGGAAGGCGAACGAGATCCAGCCGGCAGCCGCAAGGGGCCCCAGCAAGGCGGCTGCGCCCTGACAGAAGCGACCGGAGATGTTCCACAGTGCTGCGCCGGCGAAGAGGCCCACCGTGATTACGACGCCGGCCCCGAACAGCAGCTGAAAGATGGCTTCGAGCTCCATAACGGCCATCGTAGGCCGTGGCGCGGCTGGGTGTCAGGCCACGCGGGCCACGACGAGCGCGCACGCCAACGTCACCATGGCCGCCGCCAGCGTCTGCAGACTGCGCTCGGGGGCTGACAGCAGCGTCGCCTTGGTGAGCGGCTCCCGGGATCCGTCCGCGAGCTCGAGCTCGCCGGACACCGAGCTCACACGCCGCCGCACCTTGCGAACCTGACTCGAGAGCCGTTGCTGGACGAGGCTCATGAGGAGTGCGAACCCGGCTGCGAGCACCGCTCCCACGCTTAGCCGCTCGGCGCTCGCAAGAGCAGCGGTCAGCACCGGGAACGCACCCCACCAGGTTGCGAACCAGACGGGGCCATGGAAACGGCCGGCGAAAAGCTCGAGGTTGTACGCGACGACTATGAAAGCTCCCGCGGCGACGAACGCGAGCAACCATGGGGTCCACTGCTGCGCGGCCACGATCCCGATCGCGACCGCGGCTGTTATGGACGTCGTGGCCGAGACGACGAGGACTGCGCCCGGGATGCGAGTCTGAAGCGGCCTTCCCTGAAGCTCGTCGAGCGCGTGGGCGCCGACCCCCATCGCTAGCAGAAACGCGAGCAGCGTCCAGGCGAGCCGGGACGGTCTGAACTCGGGAGCGACCGCGGCACCGACCGCGACGTAGCTCAGGTGCCACAGCGTGTAGGGCGGGTGCAGCAGGGCCAGGTACGCGCGCCAGCCCGTGGGTGCGAGCGCGTAGAAAGCAGGCCTCACGCGCGCTTTCCCCAGATGACGAGGCCGCCTCCGAGGCTCAGCCGGCAGAACCGAATCTCGGTGATCCCGGCGTCGCCCCAGGCCTCCAGGATCCATCCGAGCGGATGCCTGGCGTAGAAACCGCGAATGCTCGGGCCCAGGTAGCTGCCCACAGCCTGCCATTCCGGCGAGATCGCGCGCCCGAGCACCGGGAGGCCGGCGCGCACGTAGAGCTCCCACAGAGACCGCCAGAGCGGCCGCGGCGGGACGCCGAACTCGAGCGAGACAACAATCCCTCCGGGCCGGACGACCCGGGCGAGCTCTCGCAGGGTCGCGGCGGGATCGTCCACGTAGCGGAGGAGATAGGTGAAGGTCAGACCGTCGAACGACGCATCTTCGAAAGGCAGCTCTTCGGCCCGGCCGTGGACGAGCCGGACCTGCTCTTCGAGTCCGGCTCGCGCGATGCGTGCTCGGGCGACGGCGAGCATCTGTGCGCTCTGATCGACGCCGACCACTTGCACGCCGTGTGCGCGGACGAGCTCGAGAGCGACAGCTCCTGTTCCCGTCGCGACGTCGAGAACCGCATTCCCGGGCTCGACCTCGAGGCGCGACACCAGGAAGGATCGCCAGCGCGGATCCTGTCCGAAGGAAAGGAGGCGGGCGTAGCGGTCGTACGTCGGTCCTAGCGGCGCGAAGAGCCGGCGCGCGTCCTCGGCCGGGGTAGGCGGTGCCGCGACCACCGCCCGAGTCTATGCTGGCTCCCGTGCTCTCGATCGAGGAGCTGGAGCGCATGATCGAGGTCGCCCAGGGGCTTAGCGGGCCTGGTGAGGAGCTCGGCGGAGTGATACCGACCGAGCCTTCCAGGGGAACCAGGATCTACCTTTTCGCCTTCGGCGCAGGTGGCGACCGCCGAACCTGGCTTGCGTTCGATGCGGCCGGCGAGGTGGTCGAGACCCGAGCCGTCGTGCGGGACGCCGTTTCGATCGCGGCGCTCTGCGAGGTCGCGGAGGAGACGGCTGGCGGCGGCGATCTGGACGATCTGCGATCCCGTCTAGTTGCACTTCGCCTGACCGAGGATCCGCCCGGCGTGGATGAGGCAGAAGAGGCTCTGACCGCTCTGCAGCAAACGATCGGCACGCCGCCGCGTATCGCGTCGCCCGCGTATCTCGAAGCGGTGGGCGCCGCGGCGCGGCGCTTGGAGGCGGCGCTCGGCGGCAGCGAAGGTCCATCACCGTTCACCGAGGCCATGAAGCAGGCGGTGCACGCCGTGGAGGCGCTTACGGCCGAGGTGGAGGGCAACTACAAGCGTGAGCTAGGCCCATAGAACGAGTTCTTGGGCGACAATCTGCGGCGTGACCCAATCTCGCTCTCCCGAGCTGCGCGCGTCGGACGCCGATCGACAGCGTGCGACGATGCTCTTGCGCGACAATCTCGTGGCGGGGCGGTTGACCCTGGATGAGTTCTCCGAGCGTCTCGACGGCACCCACGAGGCGCGGACGCTCGCCGAGCTCGACCGGTTGACAGCGGACCTGCCGGCGGAGCCTTCAGGTGCCCCCGAGCCGCACCGCCGGACGCCAACGCGCTGGTCGGTCGCAGTTATGGGCGGGGTCGAGCGAACGAGCCGCTGGCGTGTTCCGGCGCGCACCACGGCTGTCGCCGTCCTGGGAGGAGTAGAGCTCGATCTGCGCAAGGCCGAGATCGATGCGCCCGAAGTCGAGATCACCGCCATCGCAGTCATGGGCGGCATCGAGATCGTCGTTCCGGAAGGCGTTGCCGTCGAGCTCAACGGGTTCGTATTCCTGGGTGGCAAGGAACAGAATGTGGCGGACGTGCCCGCGCTCCCGGGCGCGCCGCTCGTACGCATTCGTGCCTTCGCATTCCTGGGAGGGATCGAGGTGCGGAGCAAGCCCGCCTCCGGACAGCGCCGCCGGGCGCTAGGCCGTTAATGGCGCTCGCTCAGGTCAACGGCGCAACCCTCTACTACGAGGTCGCGGGCGAAGGCCCGGGCGTCGTGCTCGTCCACGCCGGGATCGCCGACGCCCGCATGTGGGACGATCAGTTTCAGGAGTTCGTGGGCCGCCACCGCATTCTGCGGTATGACATCCGCGGTTACGGGCGCTCGTCGCTGCCGGGCGGCCCGTACTCGTTGGTCGGCGATCTCCGCGACCTGCTGCGGACCGTCGGTATCGAGCGCGCGGCCGTCGTCGGCGTCTCGCTGGGTGGCCGGATAGCGCTCGAGCTGGCGCTGCTCGAGCCGGGCCTGGTGACAGCGCTCGTGCTCGTCGGAGCGGGCATGCCCGATCACGAGTGGGCGGACGAGGTGAAGGCGATCGGGGAGGCCGAGGATGAAGCGCTCGAACGGGGTGACATCGAGACGGCCGTCCAACTGAACCTCGATCTCTGGGTAGCGGGGTCCGGCCGGAAGCTCGAGGACGTCGACCCGAAAGTCGTGGAGCGCGTGCGCGAGATGCAACGCGATGCGTTTGTGACCCAGGTGCCCGCGTACGAAGCCGATCCACCGCCGGGTCCCGGCGAGGGGCTCCATCCGCCGGTGGGATCCCGGCTCAGCGAGATCGCCGTTCCGACGCTGGTGCTGGTGGGCGGCGAGGACGTGCGCGATATCCGCGATATCGCGGACCGCCTGGCGCGGGAGGTTCCGGGCGCCCGTCTGGTCGTGATCCCAGGCACGGCCCACATGCCCAGCATGGAGAAACCGGCGGAGTTCAACCAGCTTGTGCTGGACTTCCTCTCGTCAATCGACGGCGGCTGAGAGGAGCGAGCATGGAAGGTGGGTTCGGTTTCCCGTTCGGGGGCGACCCCGAAGATCTGATGAAGAGCCTGCAGGAGTTCGCTGCACGGCAGGTGGAGTCGGTGCAGGAGGCCCAGCGCGAGCAGTTCGCCACGCTGACTCTGAACACCGCGGTGCAACTCACCGGTTCGGCGTTGCAACGGGTGGACGTCTCGGGGTCGACCGACGAGCAGGCGATCGCACTCCGTGATGCCATGCGCGTGCTGTTTCCGGAGGCAGTGGCGTTGGTGAGCGCGGCCCGACAGGGGTTCATGCGCGAGACCTAGCTGAAGCAGACTTCCGGCCGAGCTTCTCGACGGTCGCGCGCTCCCTTCCCGAGCGAGACGGGGGGATTTCGGAGAGTCGTCTCAACGGCGTCCGCGTCTACAATCGTCGAGCGATGGCCATCCTCGATAGAGCCATCGTGCGTGTCCTGCCGGCCGTCCCGAGGACGGTCGTCCGCAGGATTTCCGATCGCTACATCGCCGGCACCGAGCTCCAGGACGCCTGCCGGGTCGTCAAGCGGCTGAACGAGGCCGGCAAGATGGCGACCATCGACGTGCTCGGCGAGGAGATCACGCGCCCGGACGAGGCTCGTGCCATCGCCTGCGAGTACGAAGACGTTTTCAGGACGATCGAGCGACAGCGGCTCGACTCCAACGTGAGCGTGAAGCTGACGGGGCTCGGGCTGAAGCTCGGATACGAGATCTGCCGCGAGAATCTCGAGATCGTCGTCCGCCGGGCCGCCGCGAGCGGCAACTTCGTGCGCATCGACATGGAGGACTCGAGCTGCACCGACGACACGCTCCGTCTGTACCGAGAGCTGCGCGAAGCGGGGCACGACAACGTCGGCATCGTGCTGCAGGCTTATCTCCGCCGGACGCTCGACGATATCGTGGCGTTGGCGCCGCTCCGGCCGAACGTGCGCCTCTGCAAGGGCATCTACGTCGAGCCCGAGGAGATCGCCTACCAGGGGTTCGAGGAGGTGCGCGAGAACTATGTCCGCGCCCTGCGGGGGCTGGTCGCAGCCGGCTGTTACGTGGGCATGGCGACGCACGACGATGCGTTGATCGCCGCCGGCCGGCAGCTCGTGAGTGGCCCGCGGCGCGACCGGAACAGCTACGAGTTCCAGATGCTCCTCGGCGTGCGCGAGCAACTGGGTAACGGCCTCGTCCGCGCCGGACATCGCCTCCGGATCTACGTCCCGTACGGACGGCACTGGTACGCCTACTCCATGCGGCGTCTCCAGGAGAATCCGAAGATCGCCGGCTACATCGCGGGCGACACGCTCGGGCGGCTGATCCCCGGCCGCAACGGCCGCTCGTAGGCCGAGCGCAAAGGGCGATGGCTCGGGGTGCTCCCTTCGGGGTCAGACCCCGAAACGGAATTGTGACCGCAATGTGCCCGAAGTGTGATCGATCAGGCGAAAACGCCGCTCATTGCGACCAACCAGCGAGCGGACGTTGCAGTTTCGTCACGGGGTCTGACCCGATTTCCCGCGTCGAGCGACCGACTGCGACCGGGGCTAGCGCCGTAGGAACCACAGCTTCGCTGTGGCGTTCGTCTTGAAGAACGTCAGCAGCTTCGCCGCGACCTTCTGCCGGCCGCTCGGCGAGGGGTGCGTCCCGTGTTCGCGGACGTCGTCGCACGTCCAGGCCAGCTGGCCGCCCTGCGCACCGTCCACGACGACGACGTTCGGACTCTTTCGGGCGTCGCCATCGGCGATGCGCTTAGGAACTCGTTTCAGAATGAAGCCTTGTGCCGTCGGGCCGCGCTGAACGCCGCCATGC
>JACCTQ010000144.1 GCA_013812265.1 Actinomycetota bacterium | reverse complement strand
CGGCGGCCGATTCCCCGATTACTGCTCGGTCAACGGTGCTTCGTGGATCCCTTCGTCCGTGATTCTGAAGGCCGCCAGCTCGCCTCGCGCGAGTGACAGGATCACGTAGGGCTTGTCTTTCCAGAGGCCGATGTTCTCCACGTCGGTCCGTGACGGGCGCGCAGGCGAAGAGAGATGCGAGTGGAAGACGGCCAGCTCGTAGCCTTCGTCCTCCAAAAACCACACGTCCGGAGCGACGTCGAGCTCGAAACGGTAGGGGGAGGCGGCTGCGTTTCGCCCCGGCTCGTAACGCTCGGCCGTGTCTCCGCGAAGCACGATGAGACCGCAGGCCTCGTTGGGCACCTCCGACCTCGAATGCTCCACGAGTGCCCGCCGGACCTCGGACGGGATCACCACCAGACGCTGCCCTCCATTGCCTCCTCCACGTTGGGCGCCCCCCAGAAGTCGGCCGACAGGTACTTCCAGCCACCGTCGGGGAGGACCGCGACCACGACCCCGGAGTCCAGCTCAGCGGCGAGCTTGCGGGCCACGTGCAAGACCGCGCCAGACGACACGCCGGCGAAGACTCCCTCGGCGTCGAGCAGCAATCGCACGGCGGCGACGGATTCCTCGTTCGAGACGAGCACCTTGCGGTCGAGTCTCGATACGTCGAGGATCGGTGGGACGTACCCGTCGTCGAGCGAGCGAAGTCCCATCACCGGATCGCCCGGAAGGGGCTCGGCGGCCGCCACTAGGACGTCCGGAAACGACTCACGCAGTCGCTCCCCGGCGCCCATGAGCGTGCCACCGGTGCCGAGCCCGGCGACCAGCACATCCACGCGGTCGAGCGTGTCCGCGATCTCGGCGCCGGTTCCGTCGTAATGCGCGCGGGGATTGGCCGGGTTGGCGTACTGGAACGGCATGAAGTAGCGCGCCTCGGCCCCGGCGAGCCGCAGCGCGAGCCGCACCGCGCCGTTCGATCCCTCCGCCCCAGGCGAGGAGACGATCCTCGCACCGTAGAGCTCGAGCAGCCGGCGGCGCTCCTCGGTCACGTTGTCGGGCATCACGCAGGTCAGCGAGTAGCCCTTGAGCTTCGCCACGAGAGCGAGTGAGATGCCCGTGTTGCCGCTCGTCGGCTCGAGCAGCTCACGGCCCGGCGTCAGCGCACCCGATGCCTCCGCCGCCTCGATCATCGCTTTGGCGACCCGGTCCTTGATGGAGCCCGTCGGGTTCTGACCCTCGAGCTTGGCGTAGATCTGGACGTGCTCGTGCGGCGCGAGTCGCGACAGCTCGACGAGCGGCGTTCGCCCGACGAGATCGAGGAGGGACGTCGCGCTGGCCGTTCTAGCCATGTCCCGGTGTCTGACACCGAGGCATGTCCCCACCGGCCATAGCCGGCAGGAGGATGACCGTAGCGTCTTCGGCCACCGGGGTTTCGAGCCCGTCCAGCATGCGGACGTCCTCGCCCTCGACGTACACGTTCACGAAGGGAGCGATGTCACCGTCCTCGTAGATCCGGTCGCGCAGCGACGGATAGCGCGTGGACAGGCCGTCGAGGAGCTCACGAACGGTGTCACCGTCCGCGACCAGCTCCCGTTCCCCGCCCGTGTCCGGGCGGAGAGTGGGCGGGATTCGCACGCGGGTCACGTGGTGACCGGCCGTGGGCCGGCCGCGCAGAACTCCACGTAGTCCACGTACTGGGTGATGGACGGGTGCTCACCGCACACCGGGCAGTCCGGATCGCGGCGAAGCCTGACCTCCGTGAACGAGGCTTCTAGGGCGTCGAACAGGAGCAGGCGGCCGGCGAGACTGTCGCCGATTCCGAGTGCGAGCTTGAGCGCCTCGCTGGCCTGAAGCGACCCGATCACGCCTGGAAGCACACCGAGGACCCCGCCCTCGGCGCAGCTCGGCGCCAGCTCCGGCGGTGGCGGAGCTGGGAAGAGGCAGCGGTAGCAGGGCCCTTCGAAGGGCTTGAAGACCGTGACCTGGCCCTCGAAGCGGTAGATGGAGCCGTGGACGACGGGAATCCGGTGCCACACCGAGGCGTCGTTGACGAGGTAGCGAGTGGGGAAGTTGTCCGCGCCGTCGACGATCACGTCCCAGCCGTCGGCCAGGATGCGGTCGATGTTCTCCGGGGTCAGCCGCTCGCGATAGGGCACGACCTCGACATCCGGATTGAGCGCCTCGATCGCAGCCTTGGCGGAGGCCACTTTCGGCTCTCCGAGCGAGGCCGTCGAATGCACGATCTGGCGCTGGAGATTCGTCTCGTCGACGATGTCCGCGTCCACGATCCCGAGGCGGCCGACCCCGGCCGCGGCCAGGTAGAGCGACGCGGGAGATCCCAGCCCACCCGCACCGACGAGCAGAACGCGCGAGTCCAGGAGCCGAAGCTGCCCTTCCTCGCCGACCTCCGGGATCAGCAGATGGCGGCTGTAGCGTGTCCGTTTCGACTCGTCGAGCGCCTTCGGGAGCTCGGTTGGGAAGCCGTTCCGCTTCCAGTCGGTGAAGCCGCCGGCGAGCGACTGCACGTTCTTGTAGCCGAGCTCCTTGAGCGACTTGGCGGCGAAGGCGGACCTGTTTCCGGCCGCGCAGTAGACGACGATCGTCCGGTCGCGCTCCGGAAGCGCCTGTTCGACCCGGGACTCCAGGAATCCGCGTGGGATGTGAACCGCCCCCGGTATCCGTCCCTCCTGCCATTCGTCGCGCTCGCGGAC
>JACCTQ010000140.1 GCA_013812265.1 Actinomycetota bacterium | reverse complement strand
GTTCTCGAGGCCGACCGCCTCGGTCAGCTTCGAACCGGCGCTGCGAGCGGGGTCGCCGCCAGGTTTCTCGCGAAGGCGGACGCCAGCACCCTTGGCGTCATCGGCTGCGGCTGGCAGGCCGAGAGTCAAGTCGCCTGCATCCGGGCGGCTGTCCCGCGCATCGAACGCGTCGTGGCGTACTGCCGTACCGAGGAGCGGCTGCATGCGTTCTGCAAGCGGTTCGACGCGGAGGCTGGGGAGAGCCACCGCGACGCCGCCCGGCAGGACGTGGTCGTTACGGCGACGACCTCCAGCGACCCCGTTCTTCGGGGCGAGTGGCTCGCGCCCGGCGCACTGGTCTGCGCGATCGGCGCGAACGACCGTCGCTCGCGCGAGCTCGACAACGTGGTGCTCGAGCGAGCGGCGTTCGTCTGCTGCGACTCGCTGGAGCAGTCGCGCGAGGAATCAGGGGACCTCATCGAGCCGATCGCAGGCGGAACGCTCGACTGGCTCGAGGTACACGAGCTGCACGAGGTCGTGGCCGGCGCGATCCCGGGACGTCAGGCCGACGGCGATATCGTCGTCTTCAAGTCGAACGGCATCGCAGCCTGGGATCTCGCGATCGCGTCTGCCGCGCTCGCGCGCGCACGCGCGCAGGGAGTAGGAGCCGAGCTCTAGTCCCTACAGCTGCTCGCGCGCGGAGGCCACGGCGTCGTCACCGATCGCGCGGATCACCTCGGGCTTGTCGAGCAGGCGCTCGCGCTGTTGAGGCGTGCTCCGGTTGCGCACGTAGGGATCCTCGAGGATCTCGGCGAGCGACCGCCCGCGCTCGTGCTCTCGGATCACGTACGCGGACAACCGATCGAGTCCCTCGGAGCGGCTGAAGAGGTTTCGCACGAAGTCGGCCAGGCCCATCGAAACGATTGTATCCTGGCGAGCGTGCGGCGGAGATCGTCCGCTGACCGGTTCGCCGAGCGCGAAGTGCGCGGCTTCGACGACGCCGGCGCACCAGAGCGGATCCTGATCTGGATCGAGCGCAGAACCGGGGGGATGTGGGCGGTGGGTCGCGTCGTAAATCCCGAGTACCGCCCGAGCGACGAGCCGAAGCGTCACGACTACCTCTTCGAGGGCTACGAGCTCGACGACGCGCTCGAGCAAGCGAACGCGACGCTCGAGGACGACGCCGTCGTCTCCGAGGCCGACGGGCGCCTCGAGAAGGTCAAGCCATTCACCCGCAACGAGCTGCTCCAACCGCTCGAGCGCTGGTTCTTCGGCAGACGCTAGGAGGTGGTCTGAGAGCTCCCGGATCTAGCCCGGCAATGGCTGGTAGCTTCACTTCGGCGTGCGAATCCGACTCGGTCACAGCCCCGATCCCGACGACGCGTTCATGTTCTGGGCACTTGCGGCAGGACGCGTCGATGCGCGTGGCTTCGAGTTCGAGCACGTCCTGAAGGACATCCAGACGCTCAACGAGTGGGCACTGGAGGGCCGGCTCGAGACGACCGCGATCTCGCTGCACGCGTATCCGTCCGTTCAGGACCGCTACGCGCTCCTGCCGCACGGCGCCAGCATGGGCCGTGGCTACGGACCCATAGTGGTCGCCCGGGAGGCGCTGACGCTCGACGATCTTCGAGACCGCGAGATCGCGATCCCCGGGCGCCTGACGACGGCGTTCCTCGTCCTTCGACTCTGCCTAGGCGACTTCGCCTACCGTGAGGCTCCTTTCGACCGCATTCTCGAGGAGGTCAAGTCCGGTCGCGCCGACGCCGGCCTGCTGATCCACGAAGGTCAGCTCACCTACGAGTCGGAAGGGTTGGCGAAGGTGGTCGATCTCGGTGAGTGGTGGCTCCTGGAGACGGGCCTGCCACTGCCGCTCGGCGTCAACGTGGCGCGTCGCGATCTCGGGTCGGATGCGCTTCGTCGGCTCTCCGCCGTGCTGGGCGAATCCATTCGGGCCGGGCTCGACAATCGGGACGAGGCCCTGCGCTACGCCT
This sequence comes from Actinomycetota bacterium, assembly GCA_013812265.1. Lineage (GTDB taxonomy): Bacteria > Actinomycetota > Thermoleophilia > Gaiellales > Gaiellaceae > JACCTQ01. The sequence goes on along the minus strand of JACCTQ010000140.1, from coordinate 12,153 downwards.
TGGAGTTCGGCCGCGGGCTCGACGCTCCGCTCGCCGACCGCTTCGTCGGCATGTACGTGAACGAGCTCACGTGCGACTACGGCGACGAGGGTCGGCAGGCCGTTCGGGAGTTGCTCGCGAGGGGCGAGGCCGCGGGGGCCTTCACGGGGCCCGTCGCGGTCGATTTCGTAGCCTGACCGCCCCTCGCTACGCTGGTGGGCCGTGATCCGCGCTGTCGTCCTCTCTGCCGTCCGAACCCCGATCGGCCGCTATGGAGGCTCCCTTTCCGGTGCTCGGCCGGACGACCTTGCGGCGGTCGCCATCGCGGCCGCGGTGGAGCGTGCGCAGGTGGATCCGGGCGCAATCGAGGACATCTACTTCGGGTGCGCCAACCAGGCCGGGGAAGACAATCGCAACGTCGCCCGGATGGGGGCATTGCTGGCGGGCTTGCCGAACACCGTTGCCGGGGTGACGGTCAACCGGCTGTGCGCATCCGGACTCTCTGCGGTTGTGTCGGCCTGCCACGCGATCGCGGCGGGTGATGGAGATCTCTTCGTCGCCGGGGGGGTGGAGTCCATGAGCCGCGCGCCGCTCGTCACGGCGAAGCCCGACCAGGCATTTCCCCGAGGTGACCGGGTGATCTACGACACCGTGCTGGGCTGGCGTTTCCCGAATCCGAGGCTCGAAGAGATGTTCCCGCTGGAAGCGATGGGCGAGACGGGCGAGAACGTCGCAGAGCGGTTCGGCGTCTCGCGGAAGGATCAGGACGCGTTCGCGCTCGCGTCCCAGCGGCGGTGGGACGCGGCCAACGAGGGAGGGCTGTTCAGGGACGAGATGGTCGCGGTGGGCGCGGTTGCAGAAGACGAGCATCCGAGACCGGAGACGAGCCCGGAGAAGCTGGCCGGTCTCCAGCCGGCGTTTCGGGCGGGGGGCACGGTGACGGCGGGAAACTCGAGCGGGATCAACGACGGTGCGGCCGCGCTCGTGATCGCGAGCGAGAGGCGCGCCCGCGAGTTTGGCGTAGAGCCGCTCGGTCGGTTTGTCGCCAGCGCCGTGGCCGGGGTGGATCCGCGCGTCATGGGCATCGGCCCCGTTCCAGCCGTGCGGAAACTGCTCGCGCGGGCCGATCTTCCGGTCGCGGACATCGATCTCGTGGAGCTGAACGAAGCATTTGCCTCCCAGAGCCTCGTCGTGATTCGCGAGCTGGGGCTCGACCCCGACCGCGTCAACGTGAACGGCGGCGCTATCGCGCTCGGCCATCCGCTCGGCATGAGTGGGGCGCGCCTCGTCGTGTCGCTCCTGCACGAGCTGCGCCGGCGGAACGGGCGCTACGGGCTGGCCACTCTGTGTGTCGGCGTGGGCCAGGGCCAGGCGGCGCTGTTCGAGCGCCGGGCCGAATGAGGCGCGGTTGGCGCTGGTTTCCCGCCTGCGCACTGATCGAGGCGCACGCACGCCACTCTGCCGGCGGTATTGTCCGGCGGCCATGGCGGTAGCAGCCGAACGCGAGTACGGACTCTTCATCAACGGTGAGCTCACCGAGCCGGCGGCCGGCGAGACGCGCGAGCTCACCGAGCCGGCAACGGGCGAGCAGCTGGCGCGGGTTGCGATGGCCGGTGATGCGGACGTCGACCGCGCCGTCGAGGCTGCGCGCGGCGCGCTCGCGGGCCCCTGGGGAAAGACGCCTCCGAGCGAGCGGTCGCGACTGTTGCACGGTCTCGCCGACGCGATGGTCGCCAACCGCAAGGAGCTCGCAGAGCTCGAGGCGCGTAGCGTCGGCAAGGCGATCAGCTCCGTGAAGGCCGAGCTTGCCCAGGGAGTGGAGAACTTCCGCTTCTACGCGTCGACGCTTGGCTCGATCGCCGGGCGTTCGAACCCGATCGGCGGCTCGCTGCTCTTCTACTCGCTCAAGGAGCCGGTGGGCGTGGTCGGTCAGATCGTGCCCTGGAACTACCCGCTGATGATGACGACCTGGAAGCTTGCGCCCGCACTCGCGGCCGGCTGCTCGGTCGTCCTAAAGCCTGATCCCGCCACGCCGTTATCCGCCCTACGGATAGCGGAGCTCGCGGCGGAGGTCGGTTTCCCACCGGGTGTGGTGAACATCGTGCCGGGCGACGGGCCGACGACCGGCTCCTACCTCGTCCGGCACGCCGACGTGGACAAGATCGCGTTCACCGGCTCAACGGAGACCGGCGGCGAGATCATGCGCCTGGCCTCGAGCCCGATCAAGCGGCTGATTCTCGAGCTGGGCGGCAAGAGCCCGAATCTCGTTTTTGCGGACTCGAACATGGCTGACGCCATCCCGAGCTCGGTGTGGGCGATCTACTACGCGGCGGGCCAGAGCTGTGAGGCGCGATCCCGCATGCTCGTGGAGCGGCCGCTCTACGACGAGTTCGTGTCCGTTTTCGCCGACACGGCCCGGCGCCTCAAGGTCGGCGACCCGCTCGACCCCGAGACACAGGTCGGGTCGCTCATCTCGACGAGCCACCGTGACCGCGTGCACGCGTACGTCGAGGCCGGCCGGGAGGAGGGCGCGGAAATCGTCCTCGGGGGCGAGTCGGCGGACGGGAAAGGGGCGTTCTATCCACCCACGGTTCTGGCGAACGTGAACCACGGAATGCGAGTCGCGCAGGAGGAGATCTTTGGTCCCGTCGTGACGGTGACCCCCTTCGAGGACGAGAAGGAGGCTGTCCGGATCGCGAACGACGTCAAGTACGGCCTGATGGCGACCGTCTGGACGGGCGACCCGGCCCGCGGGCACCGCCTTGCCAGGCAGATCAAGGCGGGAACGATCGGGATCAACATGCCCTACAGCGCGTTTCCTGGCGTCCCGTTCGGCGGTTACAAGCAGTCTGGCTTCGGCAGGGAGCTCGGCCTCGAGACGCTCGAGCTCTACCTCGAGACGAAGAGCGTGCTCTTCTCGACGAGTCCCAGGCCGTTCAACCCGTTCGGCCTGTAGTTCTTTAGGACGACCACGGACGCCGACACGCGCTGCCTCAGCGCGGACCCGCCGCGAGCTCCTCGATCCGGGACGCGGCCCGCCGGAGTGCCTCCTCCTCGAACAGGAAGGGGAGCGCGTTGCCGATCTCGTGCAGGGGTCCGTCGAGCGAGTCGGACCCGGCAGAGGCGTTGATGAGATAGCGCAGGGGAATCTCGTGGCAGACGACGAGCGCGGCCGCGATGTCCTCATCTGCGAGCGCACGCCAGCCGGCCGCGTAGCGGCGGGCGGCGGCGTCGAGGCTCTCCCCGCCGGGGAATGGATCGCTCGTTCCGTGTCCTCGTTTCCAGGCCCGGTAATCGTCGATCGGGATGCCTTCGAGCTCGCCGACGTTGATGTCGTCGAAGAGGGGCTCCGCTCGAAGGGGGACGTCGCGCTCTTCGAGCGCGAGCTCGGCCGTCCGGCGCGTGCGGTCGAAGCGGGTGTGGAAACAGAGCTCGAGCGGGATCTGGGCCACCTGTGCGCCGAGCAGGCGCGCCTGCAGGACGCCGTGCTCGGTCAGCTCCACCGACCGTGACGGATCACCGTTCACACGCCGTTCGAAGTTCAGCACCGACTCGGCGTGACGTGCCACAACGAATACGCGCATACAAAGACAGTAACCGTGCGCGCGCTAGGCTCGCTGTCTGACCGGCTATCGCTGGACGATTCTCGCCGGCGGCACCGCATTCGCCAGCGAGAATTCTCGACCGGGCAAGCCGCTGGCGTGCTCGCAGTCGGGCAGTGTCTCGGCGCAGCGGCCCGCGTCGCATCCGGACGCTGGTCGGATCGATTCGGCGCGCGGACCCCGCCACCTATCAGATTGAGTGTCGCCATGGCCCTCGCGGGCGGTGTCTCGGTGCTTCTGCTCGACTCCCGCGCTGCACTTCTCGTGCCGGCCCTCGTCCTCTCGGCTGTTCTCGGCATGAGCTGGAACGGCCTTTCCTTCACGGCGGCCGCGGAGCTGGGGGGCGCACGCAGTGGAGCCGCCCTGGGACTCCAGCAGACGGTGCTCTCGGCTGTCGGGGTCGCATGCCCGATCGCGTTCGCGGCGATCGTGGCCGCAACCTCGTGGCGCACCGGCTTCCCGCTCGTCGCGCTCTGTCCGCTGGCCGGCGCCGCAGTGCTGCGACGGCTGGACGTCTAGAGAGGAGTACGACCGGGAAAGAGCGCGTATGCGCTTCTATCCAGACATACCGTCCAGAAGGGCGGGAACGCTGCTTCGCGACGCGACCGCAGTCGCACTGCTCGTTTTGTTCGCCTGGCTCGGCCTCACAGTCCAGGACGCCGTCGACCGGCTCGCCGTGCTCGGCGAGGGTGTGAACCAGGCGGGTGACTCCATCCAGAACGGGTTCGATGCTGCTGCGGACGCAGTCGACGGGGTTCCGCTCGTCGGCGACGAGATCGGTGACGGCCTGCGAGGTGCCGGCGAGGGCTCGGGCGGTAACGTCGCCGAGCTGGGCCAGGACGGAGAGGATGCCGTTCACCGGCTCGCCAACCTGCTCGGGCTCCTGACCTTTCTACTACCGGCCGGGCTCCTGCTCCTGCGCGTCGTCCCCGATCGCATCGCGCAGGTGCGACGACTCAGCGCGGCCTCCCAGGTACTCGCCGACCCGAGCTCGGCTGAACGCCGGCGCATGGTCGCGATGCGTGCTGCCTTCTCGCTCCCCTACGGCCAGCTGCTCGAGTACACGCGCGACCCGCTCGGCGACCTCGCCGGCGAGCGTTACGAGCCCCTCGTCGCGGCCGCGCTCGAGGACGCCGGGCTACGGGCAGCTCAGAGCAAGCCGAGGTGATCCAGGCCGAGATAGCCCGTGCCGATATCCGTCAGCCGCCCGCTGCGCAGATGCTCTCGGAAGCCCGCGAGCGGCATGATCACCGGCTCCACCAGGCCGTGTTCGGCGCTCGAGGGATCCGAGACGCGCTCGCACTCGCGCGCGACGAAGTTGTGGCGCACCATCGTGGAGTACGCGGAGTCGAGCGAGGTTCCGACGAACTCGACCTGGCCTGCGTAACCCGTCTCCTCGAGTAACTCCCGGGCGGCCGCGTCCAGTGGAGTCTCTCCCGGATCCACGACCCCGCCCGGCAGCTCCAGCAGCACCTCCTCCGGTCCCGGTCGGAACTCCCGTACGAGCACGACGTTCTTGAAGACCGTGAGGGCAAGCACCGCGACCACCGGTCCCTCGCGTTTTATCTCGTAGTCGGAGTGGCTGCCGTTAGGGAGCTCGAACGTCCGCCGGATCACGGTACGGAAACCGGACCAGGCGGCCGTCTCGGAGAGCTTCCGCCAGGCGACGATCTCGTTTCCGCTACTCGGGCGCGACGGATTCGTCGGACTGGTAGAGCGAGAACGAATTGCCCTCGGTGTCGGTGCAGCGGGCGTACCAGCCGACTCCGGGGATGGGAGATTTGTCGTCGGCCGTTCCACCGAGCTCGCGGACGCGGGCGATGTGCGCGTCGATGTCCTCGGTGTCGAAGTACACGATCGGGCCCTGCTCACCGCTCTGCCGGGGGTAGAGGGCTCCGCCGGGATCGCCGCCAGCCTCGGTCATGTGGTACTCGACAGGCCCGTCCCAGGAGCTGAACTTCCATTCGAACAGCGATCCGTAGAACTGGGTTGCTCGAGCGGTGTCTTCCACCGGCAACTCGAAATGAACGAGGCGGCCTGCCATGAGGGGCTCCTTTCGTCGGGCGTTGGGGCAAGCTATACGCTCCGCGCTCCGCGAACAAACGAAAGGTGAACGATGATCCGAGCCTTCGTCCTCTACGAGCGAGAGCCTGAGCGCGAGCGTTACGAGCAGCACGTCGAGCTGTGCCGCCGGGTCCCGGACTCCACCTTTCGCCACGGGCGGGTCTTCGGTGCTCCGGTTGGCGAGCCGCAGTTTCGCTACTACGCCGAGTGGGAGTTCCCGGATCGCGCCGCGTTCGACACGGCCGCCTCCTCCCGCGAGTTCCGCCAGACGGGCAAGGACGCGATGGAGATGGCGATTCCGTTCCAGGTTCACTTCGCCGAGCTTGCGTAGGCGCTGATGAGCCAGCCTGCGCGCCCGCAGCCCGAGAGCCCTGATCGGCTGGGCTTCGAGCAGATCGTCTACGAGAAGTCGCCGCCACGGGCGACGATCACGCTCAATCGACCCGAGGTGCTGAACGCGTTCGACTTCCAGATGCTGCGCGAGATCGCTCGCGCCGCAGAGGATGCCTCCTGGGACGACGAGATTCGGGTCGTGGTGATTACCGGAGCCGGGCGAGCCTTCTGTGTTGGCGCCGACCTGAAGTCGTGGGGACGCGAGCTCGTCGGCAACTCGCGCGAGTACTGGAAGTGGTTCGGCGCGTTCAAGGACATGCACGACCGACTGCGCGAGATCGGCAAGCCCACCCTCGCCCGGATCAACGGCATCTGCGTCGGTGGCGGGAACGAGCTGCAGATGGCGTGTGATCTCGCCGTCATGGTGGAGGGGGCGGTCATACGGCACGTTGGCCTCGAGCACGGCTCCGTCCCGGCAGGAGGCGCAACGCAGTGGCTCCCGATCATGGTTGGTGACCGGCGAGCCCGCGAGATAATCATGCTCTGCGACGAGATTCCCGCTCGCCAGGCCGCCGAGTGGGGTCTCGTCAACCGGGCAGTACCGTCCGAGGAGCTCGACGCCGCCATCGACGAGTACGCAGAGAAGCTCGCCTCCAAGCTACCCGAGACGACACGCTACGCGAAGCAACAGCTCAACTTCTGGCGCGATCTGGCGTGGCACGAGACCATCAACCACGCACGGGACTGGCTTGCTCTCTCGATGCTGAACGAGGAGTCGCAGGATGCGATCCGGCGTTTCCTGGAGCGGAAGTGAGCGGTCTCGTTCTCGTCGAACGGGACGATCCGATCGCGGTTGTGCTGCTGAACCGATCAAAGCAGCTCAACGCGCTGTCCGACGACCTGATGGACGCGCTCGTCAGCTCCCTCCAGAAGCTCGACGGCGACGAGGCCGTGCGGTGCATCGTGCTGGGAGGCTCGGAGCGGGCTTTCGCGGCCGGGGCCGACATCGTGGAGCTTGCCGACGTAGGCCCGATCGACCTGCTGTACGCGCGCCGGGTCGAGCGCTGGGACGCGATCCGCAATCTCTGGACGCCGCTCGTCGCTGCCGTGTCGGGTTTCTGCCTCGGCGGGGGGTGCGAGCTCGCCATGTCGTGCGACCTGATCGTCGCCTCGGAGACGGCACGTTTCGGGCAGCCTGAGACGGGACTCGGAATCATCCCCGGCGCCGGCGGCACGCAGAGGCTCACCCGGGCGGTGGGAAAGGCGTTGGCGATGGACGTGATCCTGAGCGGGCGCACCCTCTCGGCCGACGAAGCGCTCGCCGCCGGCCTCGTGGCTCGCGTGGTTGCCCGTGAGGCGTGGCTGGAAGAGGCGAAGCGGCTCGCGCGTGACATCGCAGCCAGGGGGCCGGTCGCTACACGGTTGGCCAAGGAGGGGGTGGACCGCGCGTACGAGACGACGCTTGGACTGGGCCTCGAATACGAGCGGCGAGCGCTCTACCTGGCCTTCGCCTCCGACGATGCGCGCGAAGGCCTCCGGGCCTTCGTCGAGAAGCGCACGCCGGAATTCAAGGGCCGCTAGCCGCGTTCCTGGAGGGCAGTGGCCAGCGGGCGTTTTCGGCAGCCACCTCGCCTCCGCACGATCGAGAGCGGCGAAGACGACCGCCGAGCGACCTGGCTGGAGCTCTTCTTCGATCTCGTCTTCGTCGCTGCCGTGGCGGAGTTGAGCCTAAACCTCATCGACGATCCATCGCTCGGCGGATTGCTGGGGTACCTCGGTCTCTTCGTGCCCGTGTGGTGGGCTTGGATGGGCTTCACTTTCTACGCGAACCGGTTCGACTCGGACGATCTCGCCTACCGCCTGCTCACGCTGGCCGGGATGTTCGCGGTGGCGGCGCTCGCGACTACGGTTCACGGGGCGCTGGACGACGGGCAACTCGGGTTCACGATCGCGTACGTGAGCATCCGCTGCGCTCTGCTCTTCCTCTACGGACGTGCCATCGTGCATGTCGAGGTTGGCCGCCGGCTAGCCGCTTGGTACTTCACAGTCTTTGGCTTTGCGGTCCTGATTTGGACGGCCTCCCTCCTGTTCGGCGGCCCGTTGCGGTACTGGCTCTGGGCGTTGGCGCTCGCACTCGAGATCGGCGCACCGGTGGTGGGCTGGCGGCTCATTCCACAAGCCCCACCGATCCGCGACACATCCCGGAGCGCTTCGGTCTGCTCACGATCATCGTGCTCGGGGAGTCGGTTCTTGCCGTCGTCATCGGTGTTGCAGGAGTCAGCTGGCAGGCGACGTCCGCACTCACCGCCCTCGGGGGCTTTGTCGTCGCCTCGTCGCTGTGGTGGATCTACTTCGACTTTCTCGACTCGTCCGTCTTCGGTCGCGGCCTCGTGAGCGGGCTGGTCTTCACCTACGCGCACTTTCCGGTTGTCGCCGGTATCGCGACCACAGGAGTCGGCGTACGTCTGGCGATTCTCTCGGCGGGAAACGAGAGCCGCTACGACGAGGTGGGTTGGGTGTGCGCGGCCGGCATCGCCCTGTGCATGATGGGTCTCGCAGCGATCCAGCTCGCCACGCCCCCGACCCTCTTCGACATCGACGTGTGGCTCAGGCTGGCAACTGCCGCGCTGGCGCTCGCCCTCGTCCCGGCCGCCCTCGTCGTCGAGCCGCTCACGATCGTCTGGGTGTTAGCCCTCGCTGTGGCGGCGCAGGTGGGGTTCGAGCTTCGGGGCCACGAGAGTCACCACGTGTCCACGAACAGAACGCGTTCCATTGCCCGAAAGTAGCAATGCCACGCGAGGCAGGGTCGCCGCCTAGGGCCGACCGCTGACCACCCGCCGGTTTCACGGTAACGAGAAAAAACGCACGCATGTTCACGTGGGTGTGCCGACTCTGAGACGATCTGTCCACACGAACGACGACGGGGAGGCGGTATGCCCGAGGTGGAGGTGGCCTGCGAGGGGGCCACGATGACGATTACGCTCAATCGACCCGACGTGCTGAACGCCTTCAATAGTGCGATGCACCGGGCTTTCGCTGCGGCGCTGAAGGACGCGCGCGACGCCGAGGTGCGCGCGGTCGTCCTCACCGGCGCCGGCCGCGGGTTCTGCGTCGGCCAGGACCTCGCTGAGTTCCGGGAGGGCGCAGGAGACATCGGCCAGCGTCTCCGGGACACCTACCACCCGAACGTTCGAGCGATCCGGGCGCTCGAGAAGCCGGTAATCGCAGCGGTGAACGGGCCGGCAGCCGGAGCCGGTCTTTCGTTCGCCTGCGCCTGTGACATTCGGATCGCAGCCGACTCGGCCAGCTTCGTGCCGGCGTTCGTGAACATCGGCCTGATCCCGGACTCCGGCGGGTCGCTGTTCGTGACGCGCCTCCTCGGTTACTCGCGTGCATTCGAGTGGCTGACCTCCGGAAGGAAGCTCACGGCGGCCGAGGCACACGCCTGGGGTCTTGTCTCGGAGGTCGTCGAACACGGGCGCCTCTCCGCTCGAGCTCGAGAGCTGGCAGAAAGCCTTGCGGCGATGCCCACGCGAGGGATCGGGATGACGAAACGTCTGCTCGATCGCGCGGCCGGCCCCGCGCTCGACGAGCAGCTCGAGCGCGAGGCACAGCTGCAGACCGCCGCGACGGCGAGTGAGGATTTTCGGGAAGGCGTAAACGCGTTCCTGGAAAAACGCGAGCCCCGCTTCTCTGGACGCTAACTCGGTTAAGGTGGACTGGTGGAGGAGCACCCGATCCGGCTCCGCTCGAGTGATGACCTGAAGAGATCACGGCTCACCGTCTTCTTCCGTCTCCTCCTAGCGATCCCGCACCTGATTGTGTTGACGCTCTTCGCGGTTCTCGCCCTGCTCGCGGGAGTCGCCAACTGGTTTGCGACGCTGTTCATGGGTCGCTCGCCGGACGGGCTGCACGACCTGCTCGCCCGCTTCATGCGCTATTTGACCCACTTCTCGGCGTACTTCTATCTCCTAGCCGACCCGTTCCCACCGTTCGGCGGCGGGAGCCCATACCGGGTCGATCTCGAGGTCGAGACCCCGGAGCGCCAGAATCGCTGGACCGTCGCCTTCCGGATGATCCTCGCGATTCCGGCCTCCATCCTCGCGAGCGTGCTCGGCTACGTCGCTCAGGCCCTCGCCTTCCTCGGCTGGTTTGCCGCCCTTGCGCTGGGGCGAATGCCGGAGGGCATGCAGAACCTGGGCCTGTACTGCCTGCGCTACCAGATGCAGACGTACGGCTATGTCTTCCTGCTGACCCAGCGGTATCCGTCGCTGAGCTCTGACCCCGGCGCCCAGCCGGCTAGCGCTTGACGGCTCAGAGCTAGGCCGACGCCATACGCCAGTTCGATCTCCTTTACAAATTGTTGCTCCGCCGCGTCATCAGATTGTCTTGAACTGCTCGAAAGGCTGCCGGCAGCTTTCGCAGTAGCGCAGCGAGCGGCATGGGGTCGGCCCGAAGAGGTTGTCGAGCCGCGTGTCCGTCGAGTCGCAGTACGGACACCGAAAGCCGCGCTTCTGCAACTGGATCAGGTTCGGCTCGCCAGCCGCCCTCGGAGCGGGAGGCGCAAAGCCCGCGCGGCGAAGCTTCTCCCGGCCCGCGAGGGTTATGCGGTCGGTGGACCAGGAGTCATCCAGGACCACGTCGACCTGAGGCTCTCCGCCCAGGGCGCGGATACGCTGGGCTATACCGTCCCGCATGACCTCGAGGGCGGGGCAGCCCAGGAACGTTGGCGTGAACTCGATACGGACGCGGTCGCTCTCGACCTGGACATCGCGGATGACGCCCAGGTCGACCAGCGAGATGACCGGGATCTCGGGGTCGGGAATCTCTGCGAGCGCCTGCCAAACGTCTTGCGTCGTCAGAGGCTTGGTTGGATTGGAGCCGCCCTCAGTCACTTGGCGGTCCGGCCATGCTCGGAGTGAGAATGGCTACCAAGAGGTTCCCGCCGGAGCACCCCGTCGTACCATCGTCATCTCGTCCCACAGCTCTTGCAGTTCGTTCGTGTGCTCGGCGCGGGTGACGGGACGGGCTTCATCCGGCGTGAATCCGAGCCGCGCGGTCACCCGCCGGCTCCACTCGAGCCGGAGGTCGTCGTCGAGAACGCCGAGCGCGTACGGCCAGAGCTCGTGGACGGCTTCCTCGAGCCGTCGGCGCCCGTCGTCGCTCGCCTGGAGACGATCGATCCACAGCTCGGCGTGCATGCGGTGGTAGATCTCCTCGCGGTCGATCTTCGCGGCCAGGCCGGCGACGCCCGGGTCGCTTGACGTCTTCAGCGCCTCGATGCGTACCGCGTCGGCGGTCTCGTAGAGGTAGTGCCGCGCGATCGTGCGAGCCCACTCGAGTCGCCGCAGCTCTACGAGCGGCGCGCACCTGTAGTCGTCCGGCCGCCGGTCGAAAGCCAGCTGGTCGGCCGTAGTGCCAAGCTCCTGTGCGACGAGCTCGTAAAGGGCCCGTGCATGCCCGATCTCGTTCTGAGCGATGGACGAGAAGGCCACATCCTCCTCGAGGAACGGAGCGATGCCGGTCCACTCCGAATTGCGCCAGCCGAGAATGAGCTCGTCGTCGGCAATCTCGAGGAGAAGGTCGGTCCGGCTGTTGGCCTTTCTAACCATTCTTGCCCGAGGCAAGAATGGCAGCTCGCTCGCGCGCCTCTTTCAGCTTCGCCTTGAGTGGGTAGCCGTCGACCCTGTGGTAGTTCCGCTCCAGCTCGTCCAAGAACTGGTCCACCTCGTGGATCTCGACGCGCGGCACTAGCCAGAGAGAGACAGACTCGCCTCGGCGCCCGTACTGCTCGCGGGCGTAGACCTCCGCGAAGGCGGAGTCGGCAGCGCTAAGCGAGCCCGCGTGCTGAAACGCCTGACCCTTTCGCTCCTGCCGGAAGACCTCGAAGATGGGCATGCCGATCGCTACGCGGCTTCGGCGAGCGCGGCATTCCGCACCCAGGTGGTCTCGGCGCGTGAGACGCGCCGCAGATCGAGCCGCTCACGCGTGCGGGGCCCATGCCCCGTGACGACGTGTCGAAGCTCGTCCCAGTCCGGCTCCGTGTACTGCCAGACCCCTGTCTGCTCATCCTTCCGGAGCGCCGTATCGGGCACCGTGAGCCCGAGCTCCCAGATCTGCGGGACGTACCCGTCGAGGAACTGCTGACGCGCTTCCTCGTTGCCCTGGCTCTTGA
>JACCTQ010000093.1 GCA_013812265.1 Actinomycetota bacterium | reverse complement strand
TACGCGGGAAAGGAGGCCGTTCGCGGGGTGTCCTTCGAGATCGAGCCCGGCGAGGTCTTCGGGCTGTTGGGGCCGAACGGAGCCGGCAAGACGACCACGGTCGAGATCCTCGAGGGATACCGCCGCCGCGACCACGGCGCCGTGTCCGTGCTCGGCGTCGACCCGCAGCACGCGGACGCCGCCTGGCGCGAGCGTATCGGCGTCGTGCCGCAGTCCTCGGAGCTCTACTGGAACCTGACCGCACGCGAGAACCTCGCCCTGTTCGCCGGGTACTACGGTCGGCCTCGCGACGTGGACGAGGTCGTTCGCCTCGTCGGCCTGGAGGACAAGCGCGACGCGCGCTTTCGCACGCTGTCGGGCGGGCAGAAGCGCCGGCTCGACCTGGGCGTCGCACTCGTAGGCGATCCCGAGCTGCTCTTCCTCGACGAGCCCACGACCGGATTCGACCCGGCGGCGCGGCGCGCGGCCTGGGACGTGATTCGCTCGCTGAGCGAGCTCGGCAAGACGATCCTCCTCACCACCCACTACATCGAGGAGGCGAGCCAGCTGGCCGACCGCGTGGCGGTGCTGCGGGACGGCGAGATCGTGGCGATGGGCCGACCGGCGGATCTCACCGGGAAAGCGGCCGTGACGGAGATTCGCTACCGGCGCGACGGCGAGCTCGTCGTGCTCACCTCCGACGAGCCGACCAGAGTGCTGCACGAGCTGACCGCAGCGGCCGTCGCAGAGGGGGTCGAGCTCGAGCGACTGGAGGTACGCAGACCGTCGCTCGAGGACGTGTACCTCGAGCTCACCGAGGACGGCTGATGCGCCTCTTCCTGCATCAGCTGCGCGGTGAGCAGCGCCTGTTTTGGAGGAGTCGGGAACTGGCCTTCTTCACCTTTCTCCTGCCTATCGTATTTCTCGTGCTCCTGGGCTCCGTGTACGGCGAGGACGAACGCATCGACGGCGTACGAGGGTCCAACTATCTGCTCGCCGGCATGCTCGGCTACGGAGTGGCGGCCACGGCGTTCGCCGGTCTTGCGATTATGCTCGTCCTGCGGCGCGAGACCGGCGTGCTGAAACGCGTCCGCTCGACACCACTCCCGCCGGCGACGTACGTCGCGGCAATTCTCTCTTCGATACTGATCGCCTTTGCGCTCGAGGCGCTCGCACTGATCGCGATCGGCCGCCTCGTCTTCGACATCGCCGTGCCGGACAGAATCGGATCGCTCGCGGCCGTGCTCCTCCTCGGTGGGCTCGCCTTTGCCGCGCTCGGCGTCGGCCTCTCCGCCGCCATCCGCAGCGCCGAGGGCGCCTCGGCGCTCGTGAACGCCATTTACCTGCCGATGGCCTTCATCTCCGGGTCGTTCTTCTCCGCAACGTCTTTCCCGCGCGTCCTCGAGCTGATCGGCGAGATCTTGCCGCTGACGTATTTCATCCGTCTCGTCCGCGCGGTCATCCTGCACGATGAGGCTGTCTGGGAGCAGCTCTCGGACGTAGGCGTGCTCGCAGCCTGGGGGCTCGTGGGTGCGATTGTGGCCCTGAGGTATTTCCGCTGGGAGCCACGCTCGCGTTAGCTCCCGCTCGTCAGTGGGAACGCCTTACTCGTGAACAGCGAGCCCGCAATTGCGTTCGCAGCTCCCGCCGGACATCCCGGTCTCGAGATCCGCGTCAACTTCGGAGTCTTCGCCGGCCGGGAAGCGACACCGGCCGAGATCGACCTGCTGGCGCAGTCGATCATCCCGAAGGTCGGGCCGATCTCGATCGTATCCGAGCAGCGCCATCAGATCAGCGACCACGCGGAGGCGTTGCTGCACCAGGTTCGGATAGAGATCCCGGACGATCGACTACCCGCCGGGACCGTGGCGCTCGAGCGTCTGGCCGACGAGCTCGTGAAGACCGCAGAGGCGTGGACAGAGGACTGCGTGAGCCAGCGCCACGCCGACGAAGTCGACCTGTAGAGGCTCGTACCTGAACCGCGACGACGCGACTGCGCTCGTGGCGATCCTGGAGCGTCCGTGCACACCCGAGAAGGGAGACCTGGATGGAACTTGTCCACACTTGCTACCGCATCACCGATATCGACCGCTCCGTCGCCTTCTACTCGGCGCTCGGCTTCGAGGAACGACGCCGCTTGCCGATCCGCGACGAGGCGATCAACGTCTTCATGGGCCTTCCCGGCGACGAGGATCGGCTGGAGCTCACCCACAACTTCGGTGTCGATTCGTACGAGCTCGGCACCGGCTACGGGCACGTCGCCGTGACGGTCGACGACCTCGACGGGACACTGGAGCGACTGGCGGAGCGTGATATCCGACCGGAGAAGCCGCCCTACAGCGTCCGCGCAGGCGGATCTCGGCTGTGCTTCGTGCGCGACCCGGACGGCTACCGCATCGAGCTGATCGAGCGGCGATAGCACCTACGTGAACCACCGGCCGAACCGAAGCTAGTGCTAGCTGGAACGAGGATCGGTCGCCCTTGCGATCGCGTCGAGCCCCGGGCGCTTCTCGACGACCGTGAAGCGATCGGTGGTCGCGACGATCGTCTCGACACTCGGTATCTCGTGTGACAGCTCGATGGCGAAGCGGGCGGGATGTGAGCGCAGCTCCTCGTACTCGGCACTCGTCATGCTGATCTTCATCATGCAACCGATGTCCCCGCACTCGCAGAAAAACTCGACGAGGTCCAGCGGATCGTCCACGATGGCGTCGCGCGAAAGCGTCTCGTCCACCGCCTTCACGCGCTCGTTGACCTCGCGAAAGACTACTTCGTTGCGAGCAATCTGATCGTGTCGGCTCGAGGCTTCCATTACATACACCGAGCTTACGCCATTTCGGCGCGTTTTGGGCAAGCGCGCAGGGCTAATCTGCGACTTCACTTCTGTTCGAGGAACTTTTCGGGCTCTCGGAACGACTTACTTACCATGAGCACAGTTACGTGTGGGATCGCCGCGACGGCCATCGCCATGCTCGCCCTTACAGCCGCCGGCTGCGGCGGCTCGGACGGCCCCGGCGACGTGCCCAGCGACGCCGTCGCCGTGGTGGGCGAAGAGACGATCACGAAGGCCGACTTCGACAGCCTGCTGGAGCAGGCCAA
>JACCTQ010000066.1 GCA_013812265.1 Actinomycetota bacterium | reverse complement strand
ATCGATTAGATCGATATTCTTGAGTACGTGGCCGTGCTCGAGCTCGCTCCCAAGCAGAAGCGCGCAGTCGGGGAGCCGTGCTGTGAGCCGCTCGCACGCCCGAGCGTCGAGTGGGCAGACGCCCAGCGGATGGCGCAGGTCATCAAGGCGCTCGGCGATCCGATTCGTTTGCAGCTCGTCGACGTCCTTCGTACGCACGCCGGGGAGGTGTGCGTCTGCGAGCTGACCCCGCTGTTCGACGTTGGTCAGCCGACCGTGTCCCATCATCTCAAGGTGCTGCGCGAGGCCGGGATCGTCGACTGTGAGCGGCGCGGGCTTTGGGCCTACTACTACGTCCGTCCCGAGGCATGGAAGGAGCTCGAACGATGGCTCAGCAGTTGAAGACTCCCGAGGAGATCCGCGAGGCCGTGCGCGAGCGGTACGCGCACGCCGCCGGCGCCGGCTGCTGTCGAACCGAGTGCTGCGGATCAGATTCCGAGGCGGCTTTTGGCGCCGGTCAGTACAAGGCAGAAGAGCGCGAAGCAGTGCCGGGAGCGGCATCCGTGTCTCTCGGCTGCGGCAACCCCACGGCGGTGGCGGAGCTGCGGGAAGGCGAGGTCGTGCTCGACCTCGGCTCCGGCGGCGGCCTCGACGTGCTGCTCTCCGCCGAGCGGGTCGGCCCGACGGGGAGGGCCTACGGCCTCGACATGACCCAGGAGATGGTCGAGCTCGCACGGAAGAACGCCCGCGAGGCGGGCGTGACGAACGTCGAGTGGCTGAGCGGCCTCATGGAGAGCATCCCTCTTCCGGACGAGTCGGTGGACGTCGTCGTGTCGAACTGCGTCGTCAACCTCTCGGCCGACAAACCGCAGGTGCTCCGTGAGGCTGCGAGAGTGCTGCGCCGCGGCGGTCGGCTCGCCTTCACGGACGTCGTCGCCGATCCCGAGCTCGACGACGAGACCCGCGCCGACATGCAGGCATGGACGGGATGCATCGCTGGCGCGCTGACTCGCGACCAGTTCGAGGCGGAGCTCGCCGCCGCCGGGCTCGAGGACGTCGAAGTGCGCGAGACGCACCGCGTCCACGCGCACGCGGGCTCGGCGATCATCCGCGCCCGTAAACCATCCGGTTAGGGTGCCGCCTTCAGGCTCGCTGTGGAAACAAGGCGCGCCTTTCGTCACGGGGTCTGGCCCCGAATGGAGCGCGACTGCTCCGGGTGACGCCTGCCTATCCGTGGCTCCACACGTGGCCCAGAGGCGCAGCGCAGCGTCAGGCGCTCGGGGGTCAGACCCCGTGACGGGGCAGTGACGATTCGTCCACAGGCCGGTCCCGTAGCGCTACTTCGAACCGAGTTCGCTACTGCGTAACGCGAGGCGCCCGCGGGTCGGGCAGGGGCGTCAGCGAGCGCTCGACCTGGTCACGCAGATGCTCGAAGTTGGGCGGCAGTGACAGGCGCTCGCCGAGGTGCTCGAGCGGCTCGTCGGTGGCGAAGCCGGGTCCCATGGTGGCAATCTCAAACAGAACACCGCTCGGCTCGCGGAGGTAGATGGAGCGAAAGTAGAAGCGGTCGATCACGGGCGTCACCTGGACGCCGGCCTCGGCAACACGACTCCGCCACGCGTCGTGCTCGTCCATCCGCGAGGACCACGCGACGTGATGAACGGTTCCCGCCCCCGGAACACCCTGGTCCGGCGGGGCCTCGTCGTACATGTAGACCGACCCGCGGGTCTCGCCGCGAATCTTCCATGAGGAAGCACCCGCGGCCCCGAACCCGAGGGTGTCCTCGAGTAGCGGGCGGCTCTGCTCGGGATCGTCGGCATACGCGCACACCGCATCGAAACCCTGCAGAGCGAGCTCGCGCGGAATCTCGGGATGATCCGCAACGAGCGGCTCGTCGTCGGTGCGGACGACCCTCAGCTGCAGCCCCAGTCCTTCGGGATCTGCGAACCGAAGTTGGCCGCCGTTTCGTTGCACGTCGATTCCCTCGGCCTCGAGCCGGCCGGCCCAGAAGTCGAGAGCATCGTCCGACCCGAGGCGATACACCACCCGATGCACCATCCCGGCGCCCGCGCGACCCGGCCTCGCGCCGGGATACTCGAAGAACGTGATGTCCGAGCCCGCGCTGCCGCCGTCATCCGCGTAGAAGAGGTGGTACACGGATGGGTCGTCCTGGTTCACCGTCTTCTTCACGAGGCGAAGACCGAGTACGCGCGCGTAGAAGTCCACGTTCCCCGGGGCGTCGCCGGTGATGGCCGTCACGTGATGGATGCCGTTGAGCCTCATCCCGTCTGCAAACGATTGCAGACCTCGGGATGTTTCCGTCAGTTCATGGAGGGGTCGAGCGGCATCCTCGCCAGAAGCGCGAAGCGGCCGCCCTGACGGCGGAGAACCGATGCCCAGAGGCCGAAGCCCTCGTCGGAAAAGACGTCGTCCGGCTGCGGTGAGGCGAGGATCCAATCGCCCTGCTCCACCTCGGCGTCAAGCTGGCCGGGCGACCAGCCCGCGTAGCCGGCGAAGATCCGGGCGCGCCTTGTCGCGGCGGCGAGCAGGGAGGTGTCCGCGTCGCCCTGGGCGAACCCGATCGTCCCGAAGACGATGGTCGCCGCCTCCTCCGGATTGTGGAAGTCGACCAGAGCCGTCACGGCCGCGGGCTGTACCGGCCCCCCGATGTGAAGGAGAGCTTCGTCGGCGGCGACCTCCGCGAGACCTGGCACGGCCTCGGCCACGGGCGTCTCGGACGGACGGTTGAGAATCACCCCCATCGCGCCGTCCCCGGAATGCTCACCGAGCAGGATCACCGTGCGAAGAAAGTTCGGGTCGAGCAGCGTGGGGCCTGCGATCAGGAGCTGTCCCCGGAGCGAGAGCGAGGTCACGACAGCATTCTGGACGACAGCCTCGCCCCGAAGCACAACCTACTCGCGCACGTGAGCGCTACGCGGGCGAACCCTGGCGTTGGAAAGCGGCCCAGACCACGTCGTTAGTCTCCGAAAGTGGAGACCGGCCGGCCGCATCACAACCTCACGCTCGGCATCCTCACCTTCGCCGGCACGGCGTTCGCGCTTCAGCAGACGATGGTCTTTCCGGCGCTGACGACGTTCCAGCGCGAGCTGGGAGCGAGCACGGCCTGGACGACCTGGGTCCTGACCGCCTTCCTCGTCTCGGCCGCGGTCACCACGCCGATCTTCGGGCGGCTCGGGGATCAGTACGGGAAGGAGCGCATGCTGCTCGTGACGTTGTCGCTCTTCCTCGCCGGGTCGATCGGAGCGGCCGCCGCCTGGGACATCTGGTCGCTGATCGGCTTTCGGGCGCTCTCGGGCGCGGGCGGCGCGCTCTTCCCGCTCAGCTTCGCCATCATCCGCGACGAGCTTCCGCCCGAGCGCGTCAAGGTCGGGTTCGGTTTGCTGTCGGCGGTGTTCGGGGTCGGCGGCGGGTTCGGGATCGTCCTGTCCGGGGTGATCGTCGACCACTTCTCCTGGCGCTGGCTGTTCATTCTCGGCTCGATCGCCGTGGCCCTCTCGATCGTGCTCGTCCACCGTTTCGTGCCCGAGTCGCCCGTTCGTTCGCCCTCGCGGGTCGACGTTCCCGGCGCGCTGCTCCTGTCGGCCGCACTCGTCACGCTGATGATCTCTCTGACCGAAGGCGAGCACTGGGGCTGGACGTCGTCGTCGGTACTCGGGCTGGCGGCCGCATCGGGTGGGTTGTTCGCGGCCTGGGGCCTCGTCGAGGCTCGCTCTGCCTCCCCCATGGTGGACATGCGGATGCTCGCACATCGCCCCGTGCTCCTGACCAACGTGACGACCATGATCTCCGGCTTTGCGCTGTTCAGCTGCTTCGTGCTCGTGCCCGCGTTCGTGCAGGCGCCGACGTCACGCGGTTACGGCTTCGGAGCGAGCGCCACCGAGGCGGGACTCTTCCTCCTCCCCAGCTCGGTGGCGATGCTGTTCTCAGGCCCCGCCGCCGGCGTCATCGGCCGGCGATTCGGGTCCAAGTGGCCGCTCGCGGGCGGGATGCTGATCGTGACCTTCGCCGCCCTCCTGCTCGCTGAGGCACACGATGAGGCCTGGCACGTGGTCGTGGCGAGCGGTGCTCTCGGCGCCGGAGTGGGGCTCGCCTTCGCTGCGATGGTGGCGCTCATCTCCGAGAACGTGCGGCAGATCGAGATGGGAGTTGCGACGGGGATGAACACCGTCGTTCGCATGATCGGGGCGGTCGTCGGCGGTCAGCTCGGCGCGGCTCTCCTCACGGCCCAGACGATTGGCGAGACCTCTTCGCCGTCCGAGTCGGCGTTCACGACGGCCTTCTGGCTGAGCGCCGTCGCGGCTCTCGCCGCATCCTTGATCGCGCTCTCGATCGGGACGAGGGCGCCGCGCGGGCAGCGGGAAGCGGCAGACGTAGGTCTCAGTCGCCTGGCGGAACCGTGACGCGCAACCGCTGCACCGCGTGTTCGCGTAACCGCCGACGTTCCGGGTGGCTCCAGCGGCTGGCTGCTCCCGGCACTGTCCGTCGCCCGCCTCGAGCGGCATGCCGTGATTGCGTGGTCAGCTGCAGCCTCTTCGAGCGTGACCCCGTGGCGCTACGCAGCTTCGCTCGGTGGCAGCTGCAGCGTGCGGACGCGCACCGCATCCTGAACCGCGGCCAGGAGAGCGGCCGGCTGTCCTTGGCAGGCGTCGATCTCATCAGGGCTAAGGAGCGACACGAGGCCGAGCTCCGTCTCTGCGGCGATGCACGGCGCTTCAGGGCACACCGCGACCAACTCGGGTGACCGCGCGATGTGCACGACGTCGAACGGAACGGGAAGCAGAGCCTTCTGCCAACGCCAATCGGGGCGCTCCCGAAAGCGTAGTCCGTGGGTCACATCGCAGAGGCCGCAGTGTGTCCGACCGAGAATCTTGCCGAGAGCGTTGGCGAGCTCGCCGCTGAACGACCCGCGCGCATTGCAGATGCCCGTCAGCTTCCGGACGACCACTAGAGCGGAGCGAAAAGATCCACGGCGTAGCCATCCGGGTCGTAAACCTGCGCGTACCGCTGGCCCCAGAACGCGTCCCAGGGTTCCTTCTTCGCTCGGAAGCCGGCTTCGGCCAAACGGCCGAACACCGTGTCGACATCTGCCGCGTCGACGCACTCGAACGCGAGCGCGATCCCCTGTCCCACCGGCTTCTTCCACTCGGGGTCGATCTCGCGGATCAACTTTGTGGTGTCCCACATCAGTCGCAGGCCACCGGGCAGGACAACGTCGTGGTGATCGCCGTCCGGATCCGGGACTTCGAGTCCCAGGGTCCGGTAGAAGCGAACCGACTCGGGCATGTCGTCGGTGACGATCCCGATCGCGGCAAGCGTCGCAGTCAACGGCCGTACGCTACCCCACAACGCGTTTACCATCCAAGAGTGCGAGAGATCTTGCCAGCCTGTTAGGCGTGGCCGTCGTCGCCAGACGCGGCGGGGTGATCTTGCGCGCTGCCGCGGAGTCGGACCTCCCCGCAGTGGACGCGCTCACGGTCATCTGCTATCGACCGATCCAGGAGAGCTACGTCAGCATGCTGGGCGAAGACTGCTACCAAGCGATCCGCCATCGACCTGAGCTCACGTGGGAGGAGCGGAAAATCCGCCAGAACCGCGACCTCTACGTCGAGCACCCCGACTGGCTCTGGGTGCTCGACGAGGACGGCGATGTTCTCGGATACGTGTCCTTCTGGCTCGTCCCGGAAAAGCAGTACGGGCACATCGACAACAACGGCGTGCATCCGAGTCGGGCGGGGGAAGGCTGGGCCACGTTCATGTACCGCCACGTCGTGGAGCATTTCCGCACACAGGGACTCCGCTTCGCCCACGTCGACACCGGCTTGGATGATGCGCACATTCCCGCCCGCCGCGCGT
The DNA here is from genome assembly GCA_013812265.1 of Actinomycetota bacterium. Taxonomy (GTDB): domain Bacteria; phylum Actinomycetota; class Thermoleophilia; order Gaiellales; family Gaiellaceae; genus JACCTQ01. Next base: position 754 of record JACCTQ010000066.1, on the reverse strand, counting down.
ACGAAGCGGTCGGCTTCGACCGCGCCGTGCCGGGTGTCGAGTACTGGCAGGATCTGTCGGTGAGGAATCCTGGCTCGACGCCGGGCTGGTCAAGAGCGGCAGGCGGCGATGGGAGCGGCGGCTTGCTCGGGTTGTCCTGCTAGAGCCGTCGGCGCAGATACGATCGTGCGGCTGAACGAAGTTCCGTCGATCTCGAAGGCGTAACAGCCGGCGCCCGCACGAGCGCTCTTCCAACTGTAGCCCGCAAACCTCGGTGGTCGCCTCGCAAGCCTTCAGTATGGTCCGCCGGGTGGGGACACGAGCAAGGCGCGCAGTCTCGCGAGCGAGTCCCGGGTCGTCATCCACCTGGAGAGCGGGGACGTGATTCTCGAACCGGCCTCGATACGGCAGATCGCCCGGCAGGAGGTTCAGGCGAGCGTGGCGGACGGCACGGCCGTCATCGTCGATGCGCTGTCGCCGATGAGCTTTGCCGTCTCACATCTTCCCCACGCGGTGAACATGCCGCCCGAACGCGTCGACGAGCTGGCTGAGAGGTTGATCCCCGATCGCACCACTCAGGTCGTCGTCTACTGCAGCAGCGAGACATGCGACGCTTCAATTCTCGCGGCGAAGCGGCTGGCGGAACTCGGGTACGCGAACGTCAGCCAGTACGCCGGCGGTAAGCGCGACTGGGTGGAAGCCGGCCTGCCTCTCGAGGGCGGCGGGATCCCGAGAAGCTGAGGACCAGACACCGCTACTATGGCCGCCGCGATGT